>JBIKPB010000126.1:0-5243 GCA_044357705.1 Formosimonas sp.
AAAACACGGTACGATTTGCCAACGGAACACTTCGTGGCGTGGGGCATGGGCGGACTGGTGGGGGTTGATGAAAATGTTCATGTGGCTTGCTGTAGGGTGGGCTCTGCCCACCATTTTTTGCATCGGTTAAAAAATTGAGTTTAATCCATTTAATGCAATGGTGGGCAGAGTCCACCTTACGACGGGCTATTTAACGGACAGACAAAAAGGGCGCGATAAATCGCGCCCTTACGTTTTTAATCACGCACCAAATAAGGGCCGCATCGTCCATAAGGTCGCACCGAGATAGATCAAAAGACCCACCACACCGATGACGCGGTCAAACCGCACGGCGCGGCGTATGCCTTTGGGATCGCTCGTTTCGTCGTCATGAATGTGTGCCAGCTTGGTGGAGAAAGTCAACGCGGCGACTACGTAAATACAATAAAAATAACCGATGACGTATAAATTATCGAGCAGCGTCATGTATTCAATCGTTGGTAAATCTTGTGACGAGGTCATTTGCAAAGCGACAATCGAAAGCAATGAAACCACGGCAATCTGAAAGCGCGAATCCACCAAAGTCGGGTGCAATAAAAACGCCAATGAGCAGCAAATCACTGCAAGTAAAATCGGCAAAATGTTTTTCATAAACGCATTGACGGGCGGGCGTTCAATCGGCAAATCAAGCGTGATTCGCGAATAAGTCGAGGCGCTGGTCGAGCGTGGGTCGCCAAAAGTGGTTTGATGGGTATAGTCCGCGGTCACCAAAGACGGCGGGCTGTATAAAAACCCAGGGAGTTTTAAATCAGAGTTGACCGACACCTTATCGACCACGTATCTCATCGCGCTTACGTCACTTGCTTTATCTTCAACCACAATGCGGATGATTTGTTTGTCAAATGGATAATCGTGCAAATCCATTTTTTTGCCCATCTTGCCCTGCACATGAATGACTTGGTAAAACGTGCCGTCATCGAGCTTTTCGGGTTTCTCGTACGTCGGCGTGAGCATGGTGCTCCATGATTCCGAGTGGTTGACGAATTCCATCGTGGTGGCGGGGTCAAGTTCTTCGTTTTTCCAGCGATACCAGATATAAAAATCAACCAAGTAATTGTGCAGTTTTAAATCAATTGCTTGTACGTCGTTGAGGTAAATGCCGACCTTGACTTCTTCGGCATTCGCCACAGGCGTGGCTTTGGCGGCGGCGACCGCTTTGGCCTCAGCTTTATTGGCGACATTAGCGGCATTAGCGGCATTAGCGGGCGTGGTTTGGGCTGATGCCGAACCGAGCCAAGCCATGCTGATGGTAAATAAAACAATACGGAAGATGCTGATAAAACGATATGCATTCATGACAAACCCTTTCGATGGATTGTTGCATTTTTATACTTCAATCGACTTGCTGGCGTAGTGTCGCCCATATTGGCGTGAAATTCAATCCTGCACCGCACCATTTAGACGCAAAAAAACTGCGCGGCTTACGCCGCGCAGTTTTTTAGAGGGGAACTTAATTTTGCGTTTCAACAATTTGCAAAGGCTCATCTGCCACAGTCGCGCGCGGCTTGCGTTCGCGCGGCGGGTGGTTGCGCAACGGCGGCGCCATGACAAATGGCTCGGTCGATGCGCTGGTTTGTACCAATTGCAAGCCTACTTGGTTCAGCACTTCGTCAAGCGATGCAACGGGTGTCAACTCAACTTGCGCAGCGTCCATTGCCTCGGCGACGACATTGATTTGCTGGTGCGTGGCTTCAACGGCGGTTTCGGCATCAGCAGTCAAAGTGGCAACCGATGTTTGAGCATCAAACAAACTGGCTTGCACTTGTTCAATGGGTGGCGTTTCAGCAACCAACTCAATTACCACAGGCGCATTGACCATGGTCAATTCGACAGGCGCGATGGCTGTGTTATCGGCCTCGTCGGCAATAATGGCAGCGAAGGTGTGGCTGGTGTCAACCGCAACTGGCGCAGCAACCTGAAATTGCGTGGTGACGGGCACGCCGACCTGAATGGTAATCGGCGTGTGGTCGAGCACTTCATCGTCTCGCAAGAGGTGCGAGATGGTGTTGGCAGTCGCACTCATTTCGGGCGTACCCTCACCATTGACGGCGTTGGCATCGCGTCGCTCACGCCGCTCGCGGCGGTCACGGCCACCGCGACTGCGACGTTCGCGCTTTTCGCGCGGCGGCTGTTCGCCTGATTCGGCAACGGCAGGCGCATCGGTCACGCCTTCGTTCAAGACCACCAAACTCACCACTTCTTCAGCGGGTGCAGCGTCGACTGCAGTTTCTTTGCGCTCGTTGCGGTTGCGGTTGTTGCGCGGTTCACGCGGCTCGCGCACCTCAACTGCTGCTGCGGTGCTTTCGACCACATTTTCTTTACGCTCGTTTTTGTTGCGCCCGCCGCGTTCGCGTCGCTCGTTTTCTTTGCGCGGTGCCGCTTCTGGGGTGGCAACGGTTTCGGTTTCGCCGTCTTTGCGCTCGGTGCGGTGGCGGTTGTTGCGACGCTCGTTGTTGCGATTGCCGCTGGCATTGCGGGTTTCTGAACGATTGCGGTTGTTGTGCGCATTGCGGCCATTGCCGTTGCTGCGCGCTGGTTTTTTAGTTTCTTCCTCAACGACGGCGACCGGCTCAGGCTCACCCGCAAACCATGATTTGATGCGTGCAAAAAAGCCTTTTTGCTCAACGACTGGAGCAGCTGCCACAGCAACTGGCTTCTCAACCGGCATCGGCGCGGGCGTATCAGGCACAATGCCCTTGACCACAGGCTCTTGGCGATTCGCAGCTTCTTTTTTGGCATATTCGACGTCTTCAGACGGTTTTTCAACCTGCTCGTAACTGGCTTGTACTAAATCCAAACGCTCGTCGTCTTGACGCAAACGGTCGAGTTTGTAATGCGGCGTTTCCAAATATTTGTTTGGAATCAATACGATATCGGTTTTGGTACGGGTTTCGAGCAAATGAATTTCCGCACGTTTTTCGTTGAGCAAATACGTCGCTACATCAACTGGCACTTGTACGTTTAATGCTGCAGTTTGCTCTTTCATTGCCTCTTCTTGCACGATGCGCAAGATGTGTAATGCCGAGGATTCGATGTCACGAATCACGCCCGTGCCA
This sequence comes from Formosimonas sp., assembly GCA_044357705.1. Classification (GTDB taxonomy): domain Bacteria; phylum Pseudomonadota; class Gammaproteobacteria; order Burkholderiales; family Burkholderiaceae; genus Hydromonas. The sequence continues at coordinate 3,096 of JBIKPB010000126.1, forward strand.
TTACAGCGCGGGCAAGTCGTGTGCGAACCTTCAGACAACGATGGGCGTAAGCGTTGGCGCGACAATTCCATCAAACCAAAGCGTGAAATTTTGCCCATTTGAACGCGTGCACGGTCGTAATGCAACGCGTCTTTGAGACGACTTTCGACCTCTTTTTGGTTTTTAGACGACTCCATATCAATGAAGTCGATCACCACCAAACCGCCCAAGTCGCGCAAGCGCAATTGACGCGCGACTTCTTCTGCCGCTTCAACGTTGGTACGGAAAGCAGTATCTTCAATATCCGAGCCACGAGTTGCACGTGCGCTGTTGACGTCAACTGAAACCAAGGCTTCGGTGTGATCAATCACGATCGCGCCGCCTGATGGCAATGGCACGGTGCGTGAGTACGCAGTTTCGATTTGGTGCTCAATTTGGAAACGCGAGTACAGCGGAATATCATCGGTGTAATGTTTAACACGATTCGCCATGTGCGGCATGACGTGCGTCATAAAGCCGCGCGCTTGCTCGGCAATGGTCGCGTTATCAACCAAAATTTCACCGATGTCCGGTGAGAAATAATCGCGGATCGCACGAATTTCGAGTGAAGATTCTTCGATAATCAAGAACGGCGCAGGATTCAAGCGCGTGCCGTTGGTATCATTCGCCACTTGCGCCGCGCCGTCAATCGCGCTCCACAAACGCATCAAATAATCCATATCATGCTGCAATTCTTCAGCCGAACGGCCAATCCCAGCAGTACGCGCAATAATGCTCATACCCTGTGGAATCTCAAGCTGGCTCATCGCTTCGCGCAACTCTTGGCGCTCTTCACCTTCGATGCGGCGCGATACGCCACCGCCACGCGGGTTGTTCGGCATCAAGACCAAATAACGACCGGCGAGCGAAATAAATGTAGTTAAAGCCGCGCCTTTGTTGCCACGTTCTTCTTTTTCGACCTGAATGATCAGCTCTTGACCTTCAGAAATGGCGTCTTTGATGCTCGCTCCGCGCGGATCAACACCGGCTTTAAAAAAGCTGCGTTCGATTTCTTTAAACGGCAAAAAGCCGTGACGCTCTTCACCGTAGTTGACAAAGCAAGCCTCGAGTGATGGCTCGACACGCGTGACAACCGCTTTGTAAATATTGCCTTTGCGTTGTTCGCGACCGGCAGTCTCGATGTCGATGTCGATGAGTTTTTGCCCATCGACGATGGCCACGCGCAATTCTTCTGCGTGCGTGGCGTTGATTAACATGCGTTTCATGATGTGTTTTCCTCGACGAATTTACAAAGTTAAATTCGCCATTAAATACGGCAACTGTGGCAGTGCCTACCGCGCCCCGAACGCTATTATGAGGAAAAAGGAGAAGATGACGTTTTATTTAAACGTTAAAAATCAATGGCTTGGCAAAATCAATTGAACGAAAAAGAGCTGTTTGGCTCGTGTATACACGGGCATGACGCACAAATGAATCTCATCGCGCATCGCTCAAAAAGCCGCTTTTGGTTTGAAGAGCATGTGTTTTGTTGTCAATTATCACATGCTGCCAGTCATACTTGGCACGATTCAGACTTTTGTCTTGGTCCAAACGAGCCATGCGCGGATTTTCACCGTGCGGATCAGATGCTTATATTTTAAGCAAGCACCTCATCTTAATTCTTCAAAACTTCTAAACTCAATTCACGTCCACAATGGTTTCCTCACCGCGCCGTTCGCGCCTGCAAGCCAAACCGTTGTTTGGACACCCGTTTATTGCGTTTTGACCTCAATCAAAACCACAGGAAAAATCGGTTAAACCTGTACAATGCTGGTGTTGTTGTTCCGAAAAGTGAATTTCTAATCAGAACGCATTGACCTACCACGTCGCATGAACCGTCCACTGACGTTAGGCTTTACCTTAAAGCCGCTTTTGCGAGAGCCGTGGCAACACAGCCCTGAAATTATAACAAAATGAACGACTTACGCAAGACATTTCAACAAAAAAGCACAATCGCACCCGAAGTCAGTGTTCGCTTACACACGATTACTGATGATGAAGCGGGTCAACGCATTGATAATTTTTTACTGCGCGTTTGTAAAGGCGTGCCCAAAACATGGGTCTATCGCGTAATCCGCAAAGGTGAGGTGCGCGTCAACAAAGGACGAATCGACGCCGACTATAAGCTGC
>JBIKPB010000231.1:0-2994 GCA_044357705.1 Formosimonas sp.
CGATATCATCCGCATTCCACCGGTACGCGTCGCCGAAAAGCAAACCTCCAACGTACCAAACAGCCGTGCCGTGCCATTGCCCATCGTTTATGAAGATGATCATTTACTCATCATAAACAAACCAGCAGGTTTGGCGGTACATGGTGGATCGGGCGTGTCGTTTGGCGTAATCGAGCAATTGCGTGCGGCATACCCACAACAAAAATTTCTCGAATTGGTGCATCGGCTTGATCGTGAAACTTCAGGTTTGTTGATTTTGGCAAAAAAACGCAGCGCGCTGGTGAATTTGCACGAGCAAATTCGTGACGGCCAGATGGACAAACGCTACTACGCAATTTTGATCGGTGAGTTGAATGACAAAGAAACTCACGTCAAAGCGCCGCTGTATAAATACCTTACCGCCTCAGGCGAACGACGCGTACAAGTCGACGAAAACGGTCAACCGGCGCACTCGCGCTTTAACGTCGATCAAAATTTAGATGGCTACACTGCCGTTCGCGTAAAAATCTATACCGGACGGACACACCAGATTCGCGTGCACAGCACGTTTCTCGGTCATCCGATTGTCGGTGATGAGAAGTATGGCGATTTTGAATTGAACAAGCAGCTCGCCAAAGCCAAGCACGGCAGAATGTTTCTCCATGCACAGGAATTAAAAATCAAACATCCGGCGACCGGCGAAACCTTGACGGTGCGCAGCGAATTGCCGGCGGAGTTCAGCGGATTTATAAAGGCTTATCACAAATAAGCCATTGAATGATTGAAGGCCAGCAAGAAGCGAACCTTCAATATCTAATATTTATGACTCAATATTCGTTCCATTCAGCGGCTTAAACGATGCACATCATGAGTCACAAACATCTGCTCGTCGCTCGGCATCTCAAACCAGTCCTTGTGACGGAACGTGTGCTGTACATCGGCCAAGCCACTTTGCCAATGCTCACTCATGGTCAAATTCGAAAATTCATAATCTTTAAAGCTGCCCTCATACGCCTTATCTTGATAAATCAGTTGAATGATGTTCACAGGTGCGTCATCGGCAAGCAGTGCATCGGCTTGTTGGTACAATTCATCGCGCTTATTTACGGGCACTTTATCGAGCAAACCTTGGATCAATTGACGCGTGTGCAGCCGCTTGGCCAACACATCGGTGATCATGCGCGTCCGCGATGAATACTGAATGTCTTTGATTCGTTCGTCAATCTCGAGAAAACTGCTCGGCACTTTGCCGCGCGCGTGCCACAAATCGACCTGAAACACGAGTGTATCCTTGTGTGACAAATTGTCGATGATCTGTGACAACGGCGTATTCGAGACCAAACCACCGTCCCAATAATAGTCACCGTCGATTTTGACCGCAGGAAAACCCGGCGGCAGCGCACCGCTGGCCATGAAGTGCTCGGGTTTGAGCGTGATTTCGGTATTGTCAAAGTAAATCAGATTACCGGTCGCAACGTTCACCGCACCGACTGAAACGCGAATGTCGCCCTGATTGATCCGGTTAAAATCCGCATATTTGAGCAGCGTTGTGCGCAATTCTTCGGTTTGGTAATAGCTCACCTCATCGGCCTTGTAATGCCCTATACCGAGAATCGGCAGCGGAAAGCGCGGGTGAAAAAAGCCCTTTTGCCCCTCAACCATGGTTCGCGCGGCTTCAAATCCATTAACATAAGTGCGCGCGGTATCGGCCATAGCGCGAATCCACGGCGTCAACACACCCAAGCTCTGTGAGTAATTCGGTTGGCAAATCTCATGCCAAAACGCGCGCAAAGCTGCCACACGTTGTTTGGGCGGATTACCCGCGATAATCGCCGTATTGAGTGCACCGATTGAAATACCGGCAATCCAACTGGGTTCAACGCCTTGCTGCGTCAAGCCCTCCACGACACCGGCCTGATATGCGCCGAGCGCCCCACCGCCCTGTAAAACCAGTGCAATCTGTTCGTACTCTGAGATACTCTTCAGTTGCTTCGCCATACATTACTCATCCTAAAAAATGCAAAAAACACCGCGCTTTTGATGCACATCATGCAAATGGATCGACTACTTCATGCTCCAGCCGTGCGAGACGTTGATTGACTGCCCTGTCAGCGCGCCCGTGACGTCTTGCGCCAAATAACTGACCAGATTCGCTACGTCATCGGTGGTGGTGAATTCACCATCGACCGTGTCCTTCAACATGATGTTTTTGACCACTTGTTCTTCCGTGAGGTTTAATGCAGCCGCTTGCTCGGGAATCTGCTTTTGCACCAAGGGCGTCAACACGAAGCCCGGACACACCACATAGCTGTGGATTTTGTACGGTGCGCCTTCTTTGGCGATCACACGAGCCAAGCCGAGCACGCCATGTTTGGCAAAAACATAAGCCGACTTGAGTTTGGACGCCTCATGTGAATGCACCGAACCCATGTAAACGATTTGACCGCCTTTACCCGAGTTTTTCATGTGCGTATAAGCGGCTTTGGTGGTCAAAAACGCACCGTCGCCATGAATCGCGAGCATTTTTTTCCATTCGTCAAACGGATATTCTTCAATGGGATGCACAATTTGGATGCCCGCATTGGATACCAAAATATCCAGCCCTCCCATTACTTCCACCGCTTTTTGCACACCCGCGTTGACCTCATCTTCTGAGGTCACGTTCATCGCCACCGCCATCGCCTTACCACCTGCAGCAATAATGCTTTGCGCCACAACATTGGCACCTTCCAAATTCAAATCAGCAATCACCACCGCAGCACCGTCTTGTGCCAAAACACGTGCGCATTCTTCACCAATACCACTCGCGGCACCCGTCACCAATGCAACCTTGCCTGTCAATCCTGATAATTTCATATGTTTCTCCTTAAAAGTAAATGAAGTAAACTTAGAATCACCCACGCTTCTTATAACCAATGGTGAATTAAAGTACGAATAGCAATTTTCGCAGATTGAAAAAGGCCAAGTGAGGCATCACATGGTTGACTTCAATCACCAAATCGAAAGTTGCCATGA
>JBIKPB010000060.1:0-8147 GCA_044357705.1 Formosimonas sp.
ATCAGTGCGAATTTCAATGGGTTTCCCAAGATCATTCCTTTTGTAACAGAGCTCAACGATCAGACCATCGGTTATATTTTTTGGACGCAAAAAAGTGGCTTTCGTTCGGAAGTGATTTTAGAGCTGGAACAAATGGCGGTGCCTCCAGATCATCGCGGGCAAGGCATTGGACAAAAGTTGGTTGAGGATTCGGTGCCGCAGGTCAAAGCCTATCTGACCACACAAAATTCAATCCTTAAGCATATTGTGGTTACGACGCGAGCGGATAACGATGCGCAGGCACTTTATCGCACAACCCTCGGCGCGGAAGTGGAAGCGGTGATTAAAAATCTGTATTCCGCCGATGAAGTGTTTATGGCGGCACGACACAATAAGTTGTAATGATTGGTCGTTGAACTGCTGTTCACTGTGGTGAACATTCTCTTGCGTGCTTTTAGGATTGAATGCCAATTTTCTCATGTGGTTTTATCTGTGTTTGTACCGATATTCAGTCCATGCATGGTTGTACTATCTCGCTTTCGAGCGCAAAAAATAGTATAATTTTCCCTTATTTTTTAATGCATTAGGAATTTTGATGTCTCAAATCGTTGTGTGCGCCCTGTATAAATTCGTTGGTTTACCGCATTTTGAAAGCCTGCGTCAGCCACTGTTGGATGTGATGGAAATCAACGGGATTCGCGGCACGTTATTGCTCGCGAAAGAGGGGATTAACGGTACGGTGGCGGGTTCGCAAACGGCGATTGATCATTTACGTGTGTGGTTGGATGCACAAGAAGGTTTGGCAAATATTGACTGCAAGTTTTCGTACCACGATGCGATGCCGTTCAACCGCAGCAAAGTCAAACTCAAAAAAGAAATCGTCACGATGGGCGTTGAGGGCATCGATCCGCGTCGCGTAGTGGGCACTTACGTACAACCCAAAGATTGGAATGCATTGATTGCCGATCCCGATGTGATTGTCGTCGATACGCGCAATGATTATGAGTTTGAAATCGGTACATTCAAGCGCGCGTTGAATCCAAACACCGAGTCATTTCGTGAATTCCCGCAATACGTCAAAGATAATCTCGATCCGAAACAGCATAAAAAGGTGGCGATGTTTTGTACTGGCGGCATTCGCTGCGAGAAGTCGACCGCCTATTTGAAAGAGCAGGGATTCGAGGAAGTCTATCACTTGCAAGGTGGGATTTTGAAATACCTTGAAGAAGTGCCGGAATCTGAAAGCTTATGGGAAGGCGAGTGTTTTGTATTTGATGAGCGTGTTGCGGTCAATCATCAGCTTGAAAAAGGTCACTATGATCAATGCCATGCCTGCCGTTATCCGATCACCGATGCCGATAAAGCCAGCCCGAAATACCAACACCAAGTGAGTTGCCCACATTGCTACGACACATTGGACGAAAATAAAAAAGCCCGCTTGTTGGAGCGTGAAAAGCAAGTTCGATTGGCTGAGCAACGCGGTGAATCGCACATCGGTGGTGATGTGAAAAAAATCGCCGCGGTGCGCCATGATGCCAAAATGGCACAGCGAGAAGCTGATCGCGCACATGCGTTGAAACAAAAATAGTCACTTCATTCATACGCTGTTTGTTAACTGAAGCGCAAAGAAGAGCCACACATGTCTGATCTCATTACCATTACAGCGATCCTTCAGGATTTGCCTCAAATCGAAGCGCTTTATCATGCGGTTGCAAAAATTGAAGGTGGCTTGGCATTACCGGTATCTGACGACTCGGTGTTTGGTCTGGTCGGTGATGATTTGCATTGGGTCAATCGTCGCATGACACCACACCCGATTGGGGTGTATCAAGATGTTTTGAACTTTAATGCGCCATGCATCGCGAGCATTCCGCGCACGTTCATTGGTTGTACTTCGCCCGCACTCAAAACCATTGCAGTGATGCGCGAACGCGTGCGTAGCGAGCCGCATTGGCATGTTGTGGAAATTGAAACGGGCCATGATGCCATGATCAGCGCGCCGCACGAACTGTGCGATGCTTTATTGAATTTGAACGGCAGTCGGGTTTAATTTTACCGAGGCAGCCGATGTCTTACGCCCAGTCAAGGTGCGTGACCGTCGAGTTTTGCTCATCAAGAATCACTTTAAAAGAGAAAGAATATTATGTGGATTGAAGTTGTAGTCAGTGTTCCTCAGCAACATACTGAAGATTTATCCGACGCGTTGATGGAAGCAGGCGCATTGTCCGTTGCGGTTGAGGACGAGTGGGCGGACACGGATGCCGAGCAACCACTGTACGGTGAGCCTGGTTTAGAGCCAACAACGAATGCGTGGGCGCAATCACGCCTTGTGGTTTTGGTTGAACCTGAAACCGACATTGACGATATGTTGGATGTCGCATGCGAAGCGGTTGAAATCGACGTGCCGCCTTATGACACGCGTAAAGTCGAAGCGCAAGACTGGGTGCGTTTGACGCAAAGCCAATTTGAACCGATCTCAATCACTGATCATTTATGGATTGTACCGACGTGGCACGAAACCGAAGATGAAGCCAATCGCATCAACTTACGCTTGGATCCGGGATTGGCATTCGGTACCGGCAGTCATCCAACCACGCGTTTGTGTTTGCAGTGGTTGAGCAGTGAATTACCTGTTGGTTCGACGGTTTTAGATTACGGCTGTGGCAGCGGAATTTTGGCGATCGCGGCTAAAAAACTCGGCGCAGGCGAAGTGATCGGTACGGACATTGATCCGCAAGCCGTGCAAAGTGCGATTGACAATGCACACGCCAACGACACGGAGGCAAAATTTGTCTTGCCGGATGCTATGACGCACGATAAGTACGGTGTGGTGGTCGCGAATATTTTGTCCAATCCGCTCAAGTTGCTCGCACCGGCATTGGTTGGTTATGTGGCTGAAGGTGGGCATCTCGTCCTGTCGGGCATTTTAGAGCGACAAACCGATGAATTGATTGAGGCTTACGCACCGTATCTCAAAATGCACGTGTGGCGCACTGATGATGGCTGGATTTGCTTGGTCGGACAAAAGTAATTCAAAAAAGCACGGTTTTGACGCGTGCTTTTTTGTGGCTTAAATGAAGGGATAAAGAAATGGAAGTTTTTACATGTTGTTATAGAAGTCGTGAGCGGTTGCGTTTAGAATTACGGCATTCAGTCTGAAATCAAGTTGTCCCTGTAAAGTAAAGCGTATGAACTTAAAGCAATTTAGAGGTTTTAAAGAGCACTGAGCTATGAGCAACATCAAACACAGCTTTAAATCAAAAACAACAGATTTTTACCGTTCGTGATTTTTGCGGCTTTATTGCACTACTTTTGTCGGGGTAGCGGTGCAAAAAACTTTGCAAAGTAGTGCAAAAACGCGCGCGACGTTACAGTTTTTTCGCACGTTTTTTAAAGAAATGAAAAAGGGTTTACAGCATCGAAACTGTAAACCCTTTTGTTTATTGGTCGGAACGGTGGGATTCGAACTCACGACCCCTTGCACCCCATGCAAGTGCGCTACCAGGCTGCGCTACGCCCCGAGATTCTGAATTATAGCAGGGCTTGAGCCAAATGTGAACCCTTACTTTTCTTGGGTTTTGGGTCGGTGACTCGCTATATAATGCAGTCAAATTAACCTTGAGGACTTCTATGACAAAAATTTTAATCAGTAATGATGATGGTTATCATGCGCCGGGAATTGAGGCATTGTATGAGGCGTTAAAAGATTTGGGCGATGTGACGGTGATGGCGCCGGATCAAAATCGCAGCGGTGCGTCGAATTCGTTGACGTTGGATAAGCCTTTGACGGTGCGTCAAACCAATAGTGGCTTTTACTCGGTGACGGGGACGCCGACGGACTGCGTGCATTTGGCGAGTACGGGATTTTTTGATTACAAACCGGATATTGTGGTGTCGGGGATTAATAACGGTCAGAACATGGGTGATGATACGCTCTACTCGGGAACGGTGGCGGCGGCGATGGAGGGCTTTTTGTTGGGTGTGCCATCGTTGGCTTTTTCGCAGGTGGATCGCGGTTGGTTACATGTGGATGCGGCGGCGCAAGTAGCGCGTGCATTGGTACAGATGTTCTTGGCAAACAACGTCAAAACGCCATTGCTGTGGAATATTAATGTACCGAATTTGCCGTTGAGTGAACTGCAGGGTATTGAGGTGACACGTTTGGGTAAGCGGCATGTGGCGCAAGATGTGCACATTGTCGCGAATCCGCGCGGTGAAACACAGTATTGGATTGGTGCGGCAGGTGCGGTGAAAGACGGTGCGCCGGGTACGGATTTTCATGCGACGGCACAAAATAAAGTTTCAATCACGCCTTTGCAAATTGATTTGACGGGATTTGAGGCGATTGCGGATGCCAATGATTTGCTCAAAGGGTTTAGCATTTAAAGTATGAGTACGAAGAAAAAAGCCTATCAGTCGGTCAGCGAGGTGCAACGCGCATGGGATCGTGCGGCTACGGCTCGTGCGGCGAAGCCGACTGTGCCGCTTTCGTTTGTGCCGACGAGGCCCGCACCTTTGTACTCGTTGATGAGGGATGATACGTTGCGCAATACGTCGGTGGATTGGCGAGCGCACCCTGAGATTTTGACGAAATCGCGCAATTTAATGATTGATGCACTGCGTCAATTGAACATCAGCAATGAGTCTGTTTTGAGCGCAATGGCAAAAGTGCCGCGCCATGTTTTTGTCGATGATGCATTTTATTTGCGTGCGTATGATGATGACGCATTGCCGATTGGTCATGGTCAAACCATTTCACACCCATCGACTGTGGCGCGGATGGTGAGCTTAATGTATGGCGCTGGTGGGCTGAATCGGGTGCTTGAAATTGGTACGGGTTGCGGTTATCAGGCGGCGGTTTTAGCGCATTGTGCAGCCGAGGTTTATAGTATTGAGCGCATTGCGCCGTTGTATGATTTGGCTGCGGTCAACCTTTATCGTGTGCAAAGTATTTTACCTACTTTGCCGCAGATTCGGTTCGGTGATGGTATGCTTGGGTGGTTGGAGGCTGCGCCGTTTGATGCGATTATTATTGCGGCGGCAGGATTAAAGCTTCCACAGACGATGTTGGAGCAGTTGCGCATTGGCGGCATTTTGGTCGCGCCGGTTTATTTGCAGGCAAATGATGTGGAACAGCATTTGGTGCGCATCACACGAATTGGCGCGCAGGAGTGGCAGCGCGAAGTGATTGATGTGGCACGGTTTGTACCGCTGTTGGGCGGTGTCGAAACACGGGGATGAAATGATGAAACGAATTCTGAAAGCAGCAACGGTCGGTGCTGTGGCTTTGATTTTAGCGGCCTGTGGCAGCACAGGCAGTTCGGGTGGCAATCGCAAGGGTGATGCAAATGGCATGTACCGAGTTAAGTCGGGGGATACTTTGGTCTTGATCGCACGTGCCAATGGTGTGGATTACACCGATTTGATGCGATGGAATAACTTGGCCAATCCGAATCGCCTTGAGGTGGGTTGGCGTTTGCGTGTACGCAACAATGCTTCAGGCAGCAGTAATACACCGTCCGTCACCAAAGCACCGGTCTATACATCGGGTGGTGTTTCTGTTGCTCAAGTCAATACGTCCTCTAAAGCCGAGCGTGATCTGAGTGTAAATCCTGTGATCAGCAATAGCATTGCATGGCAATGGCCGACCTCAGGGGCAGTGCTTACACGCTTTGATGGCGGTGCGAGTAAAGGGATCGTATTGGGCGGTAATTTGAATGATCCGGTAATGGCAGCAGCAGCAGGTCAGGTGATTTATGCCGGTAACGGTTTGCGCGGTTACGGCAATATGGTGGTGATCAATCACTCTGATTCGTGGAGCAGTGTTTATGCCAATAACTCAAGTTTGTTGGTGAAGCAAGGTGATCGGGTCAATGCCGGTCAAACCATCGCACGTATGGGCAACTCTGATGCCAATCGCGTTCAGTTGTATTATGAAGTGCGCTTAAATGCCAAACCGATTGACCCACTTAAAGTTTTGCCGATACGTTGATGATTGGTTTGAGCGTTTAGAGCGGTTCGGAAGTAGTGAATCCTGCTTTTTCCGTGGCCGAGTTTGGTTGCGATCTCAGGCAATTGATAATTAATTAAGTTATCGAAAAATAGGCACATATTAGCCAGCAGGCAAGTATTGATTCACGTTTGTGATGCCATATAAGTATCCACCAAATCAATATATTGTTGCATCGCGGTTTCTTTTGAGGTGCCGCTAATTGCATGCCACGCATCAAACTTGGCACGTGCTATAAAGTCGCTCATACGTGGGCGCTCACCCGTTGCGTCTCCCTCGGCGGCCTGTTTATAGGCGACATAGAGTTTGAGCAGTGTCATATTGTCTGGGTGTTCAGTCAAAGTCTTGATCGCGCTTTGTGCATCGGCAAATCGTTGAGTTAACTCAGTCATGCGGTTTCTACTTAAAATTAATTGAAAAATCATCATAACATAGCATTTCAATAGGCATGTAAAAAATGAAACGATCGTTCTATTTTTATCGCGTGTGTCTAGGAGCTTTGTTTATTGGCTTGTGTTCAGTGCCGGTGCATGCTAAAAATCCTTATCCAAATACGGGCACTTGTCATGGCTTGCCACAAGTAAACCTTAAAGCTCCTGTAAAAACCTGTGTTGGGGTGGTCGCCAGTGATCTCAAAACGCCACGGGGTGTTTTACCGTTGTCTGACAATGAGCTTTGGGTGACCGAAATGGGCTCATGGGAGCGTAATCGAGGTCGACTCAGCCGATTGATTTGGGATGGCAAAGCTTTTGTGCGCAGTACGATTTTAGATAAGCTTGATCGTCCACATGGCATTGCGTTGGGTGTCGATGGCTGGATTTATATTGGGGAAGCGGGCAAAATCATTCGCTTAAAGAATACACCGAATGCGGCGGCGACTGTCGAAACCGTTGTCGATAGTTTGCCAAGCACAGGGCATCATCCGCTCAAGCAGGTCGTATTGAATGGCAATGACCTTTACATTGCGGTGGGCGCTGAAACTGATCATTGTGAGCGTAGTGACAGTGGATTGAACGAGGTTAAGTTTCCCTGTGCGGAAAGCAATCGCAGTTTGCCGACGGCCGCTATTTGGCGTGTCAATGTGGCGGCTGGTAAAGCCGATAAAATCGAAGTGGTCGCTAAAGGCCTGCGCAACAGTATGGGCATGGCGTTCGCCAAAAATGGTCAGTTGCTACAAACAGAAAACAGTCGTGACAATATTGCTCGATTTGATAAAAAATTCAATGATGCTCAATTACCGCATGATGAAATCAATGTCATTCGACAAGGTGCGGATTACGGTTGGCCCTATTGCTTCGACAACAATCGATTGAGCCCTGAATATCAACGGTATCGTAAAGCTTGTATCGGTAAATTCAAGCCCACTCTATTTTTGCCGGCGCACAGTGCGCCACTGGGTTTAACGCAATATCCAGCCGCTGGAAATATCGCCGCCTTGCGCGGTATGTGGCTGATCGCTTTGCATGGCTATCGGGATGGCGGCCATCGCGTGGTTGGTTTTGCTGCTGATTCAAACGGTTTGCCGACAGGGGCTTTAAAAAATGTGATCGGTGGTTGGCGTGCAACGGACAATCAGCCTATGGGAGCTCCGACTGAAGTACGTGTAGCACCCAGCGGGGCGATTTATATCACCGACGATCGTAATGACAGCATTTTGCGTTTGAGTGCTCAATAGAAAAAAAACACGAAGTTCACAGCTGAGTGTACTTGACTTGATAAATAATAATCACTATCATTCTCAGTGGTGTGCGTGCTTCGTGATGAATGAGGCTTGATCAATATTTTTTGGAATAAAATCAATGAAAAAATTAACTGCTGTTGCAGGGTTGGTGCTCGTTTTAGCGGGTGGGTTCGGCAGCTTTGTACACGCCCAAGAAGCGAAACAAGTTCCTGCAGCAATTAAGGCGGTACCTGCACCCGTGACTCAAGCCGGCGTTTTGGAAAATTATGCGAACATCGTTTATGCCAGTTACGACGATTCATTGACTTTGGCTAAAGTATTGCAAGCCAAGCTCGCCGCTTTTACCGCCAATCCGACTGAAGCGACGTTGGCCGAAGCCAAAGCGGCGTGGCTGGCTGCGCGCGAGCCGTATTTGCAAACCGAGGTGTATCGTTTTTATGGCGGTCCAATTGATGATGATAAAGGACCAGAGGGTAT
>JBIKPB010000061.1:0-8098 GCA_044357705.1 Formosimonas sp.
GGTGGTTTATGCAACGTGTAGCGTATTGCCGGATGAGAATCAAAACGTCGTTAACGCGTTTTTGGCTGCCAATCCGAATTATGAAATTGCCAGTGTAGTCGATGCGTTGGCTGTGCAAAACGTGACGTTACCTGACAATGCGATTCGTGATGGTTTCCTCCAGTTGTTGCCGCATTTGCACGAAACTGATGGTTTTTTTGCGGCTTGTTTGAAGCGTGTTGCTTAATGAAATTGAAGTGTTGTTTTTTTGTTTTAAGTGTTGTTTTTGCGGGTAATGTATTCGCTAAAACAGTGATCGCTACGCCTGCACCAACGGTTGTAGATTCCCCCAGCATTAAAGTCTTGTTCACACCCGGTGATGATGTGCAGGTCGAGTTAAGCCGCACGTTGAGCGGTGCGCGAAAACAAATCTTGGTACAAGCGTATTTATTAACCGACAATAAAATATCGGATGCACTGATTGCTGCGCATAAACGCGGCGTAAAAGTGCAGGTTTTGATGGATGCCGAACGTGAGCGCGACTCTAAAGGGTCCGACGCACGGCGTTTGACCGATGCGGGCATTAAAGTGCGTTTGGAAACTGTATTTGAAAATGCACATAATAAAGTCATGATCATCGACCAAAATATCGTGGTGACGGGCTCGTACAATTTTACGCATGCAGCGCAACACAAAAATGCTGAAAATATACTGTTCATCAAAAGCGCACCGCAATTGGTCGAGCGATTTACTAAAAATTGGCACACGCATAACGCCAATGCGGTGGATTTTAAATAATCAACGGAAAAGCTTATGACGCAAGACGTAATTGAAAATACGTTATCTCAAAATACATCCCAAGTAACCAGTGCGCAAGAGTTGCTTGTACAAGTGACGCCTACTTATTGGCTCATTACTTTAGCGATTGTTGTGGGTGGTTATGGTTTGAATTGGATCATTCGCCATTGGATCAAAGCACGCGATTTAAATCGCAGTACGCCTAATTGGTTAAATGTCGATACTTTGTTACGTCTTTTATTGCCACTGTTGATGTGGTTTTTTGCGCATGTGGCTTTAGCGGTTTATGAGCATTTGGAGCAGCCGACGATCTGGTTTGACTTTTTGGCCAAATTATTTGGTACGTTTTTGATGGTGCGAATTTTCTTGCACATGGTACGCCGAGCGATGCCAGAAGGCAGTTTACGTCACGTTATTGAGCGCGGCACAGTGGTGCTGATTTGGCTGGTGATGTTTTTGGATTACGTTGGCAAGTTGGATCAATGGTTGCATGTTTTGGATGGATTTAAGGTCAGCTTGGGCAAGAATACGGTGACCGCTTCTGATGTAGTGGCATTGTTGCTGGTCATACTGGTCATGTACTTAATTGTTAAGTGGTTGGCCTATGAAATAGAGGTGCTGCTACTCAAGCGCCCAAACAAATATTTTGCGCAAGTCGACTTGTCGTCGCGCGTCGTTTTGACGCGGATTCTCAAAGGTTTGTTGCTTGTTTTTGGCGTCTTATTTAGCCTTACAGCCGTCGGGATTGATTTGACAGTATTGTCTGTGTTTGGTGGTGCTTTGGGGGTGGGGATCGGCTTGGGCTTGCAAAAAATAGCCAGTAACTATGTGTCGGGCTTCGTTATGCTGTTTGAACGCAGTGTGCGCATTGGTGATTTGATCACAACCTCAGATGGTTATCGTGGCAATGTCACGCAGATCAATGCGCGCTATACGATTATTCAAGGTGCTGATGGTAACGAAGTACTGGTGCCCAATGAAACATTAGTGACGCAACCTGTAGTCAACTGGTCGCTGCATGACAAAAGCATTTGGATGAATACTGCGGTTCAGGTCAAGCACAATACGGACATTGATGAGATTCGTCCCAAATTGTTAGAGGCCATTAAAAACGTGCCACGTGTGCTTGATAAACCCGCGCCATCAGCTTTTTTGTCCAAAATTACTGACAAAGGTTTTGTCATTGAATTAACGTGGTGGATTAATGATCCAGAGAATGGTCGTATGAACGTCACTTCCGAAGTCAATCTGGCTATTTGGCGCGTTTGTCGCGAGTATGGGGTTGAGTTTTTTACCTTGCAAGCTGCCGAAGTCCTTGATCTACCTAAATAAACATCTGAGCGGCAGCAAAAAAACTGCTGTAAAATACAGTTTCTTCCATAACCTGAAGGTTAACCATGAATGAATTTTTGACTTTTTTGTCCAACGGTGTGCTCGGTTGGTCAGTAGGTCAGATGGTCGTGTTCACACTGATTGTGACACACATCACCATCCTCGGCGTCACCATCTATTTGCATCGTCATCAAGCCCATCGTGCGCTTGACTTGCATCCGATTGTGTCGCATTTTTTCCGTTTTTGGTTGTGGCTGACAACGGGTCAAAATACCAAAGAGTGGGCTGCGATTCACCGCAAACACCATGCCAAGTGCGAGACCGATGAAGATCCGCACAGCCCTGTTGCTAAAGGGATTAATAAAGTCTTATGGCAGGGCGCGGATTTGTATCGTCTTGAAGCCAAGAATCAGGAAACCTTGGATAAATACGGTGCTGGTACACCTGATGACTGGATCGAGCGTAAGATTTATACACCGTACACGATGTATGGCGTGGTTTTAATGATGGTGATTAATATTGTTTTGTTTGGTTTGCCCGGCATTACAATTTGGGCTGTTCAGATGGCTTGGATTCCATTTCACGCAGCCGGTGTTATTAACGGTTTGGCGCATTGGTGGGGTTATCGTAATTTTGACAGTCCTGATGCATCAACCAATATTTCACCGTGGGGACTATGGATTGGCGGTGAGGAGTTGCATAACAACCATCACACTTATGGCACTTCGGCTAAGTTCTCAAACAAGTGGTATGAGATTGATATTGGCTGGGGTTACATTCGAGTCTTGTCCGCTTTGGGTTTGGCAACGGTCAAAAAGACCCAACCCAAAGCAGTGTTTGTGCGTGATATTCCGGTCGATGAGCATACTCTCGAATCAATTATTAAAAATCGCTACGATGTGATGGCAAACTATGCACAGTCTTTGCGCCACAGCGTAAAATCTGAAATCGAGCTTTTGAGTGGTGTTGATTCTGCTGCTGCAAAACGCTTGAAATCGATTCGTAAAGCGTTATTGCGCGATACCGATCATATTGACGACACGATTGTGGCTAAAGTCGAGCAAGAGATTGCGGTCAGCCCTACAGTACAAAAATTGTACGATATGCGCAATGAGTTGGCGATGTTGTGGCGTCGTTCAACTTTGACTCGTGAGCAGTTGTTGGCGCATTTACATGATTGGTGTGAGCGTGCTGAAAAAAGTGGGATCGAAGCTTTGCAGAGTTTTGCTTTACGCTTGCGCACTTACCGTTAAACTTCTGGTCAATTGTGTTCTAATCCCTAAAAATCGCGGTTTAGCCGCGATTTTTAAATGATAAATTAAGGCTGAAATGAGCAATAAAATACTATTCGGCTTTCATGCCGTTCAAGCGCGTTTGCGCGTTGCAGCCAACTCGGTGCGTGAGGTGTATGTTGAAAATGCACGTCACGATAAACGAATGCAGCACTTTCTCGCCAGCTTGGCGCGTCTCAACATCGAACCACGTTTGGTTGATAAGCATCGCTTGGATGGCTTGGTCGGTCACAGTCGGCACCAAGGTTTGGCTGCGCTGGTAACGGATATTCAACTGGCTTCCAGCGTGGACGAGGTGATTGAAAATTTAACCGTGCCGCCACTGTTGTTGATTTTGGACGGCGTCACTGATCCTCATAATTTGGGTGCATGTTTGCGTGTGGCGGATGCTGCAGGCGTGCATGCAGTGATTGCGCCGAAAGACAAAGCGGTGGGCTTGAATGCTACAGTGGCTAAAGTGGCTTCGGGTGCGGCCGATCATGTGCCTTATATCATGGTGACCAATTTGGCGCGTACCTTGCGTGAAATTAAAGAGCACGATATTTGGGTGGTCGGTACCGATGAGGAGGGTACGACTCAATTACATCAAGGTCAATTTGGTGGCGCGTTGGCCTGGGTCATGGGTGCTGAAGGCGAGGGTATGCGTCGTTTGACACGTGAAACGTGTGATGAGTTGGTGAGCATTCCGATGGCAGGCTCTGTAGCGAGTTTGAATGTCTCGGTTGCTGCGGGCGTTTGTTTATTTGAATCCGTACGTCAACGTAATCTAGGCTTGGTGGTTTAATTCGCGCGACTTTAAAGCATTTCGCCATTGTGCGGCTACAGTGATTTGGTTAAACTGGTTGTAACGAATCATTTTTAGATATTTGGAGTGGATATGAAGTTGGACGGCTTGAACGAGAGCAATGATATCGAAGATCGCCGTGGCCAGTCTGGCGGTGGCGGCTTGCTTGGTGGCGGTGGTCGTTTGGGTATTGGCAGTTTGATTTTGGCGGCCATTGCTTATTTTGTTTTTGGCATCAGCCCTTCAACAACGCTGTCCGGTTTGGATGCGGTTAATTCTGTGACGCAAAACAGCAGTCAAGCAGTACCCAAAGGGGATTACACCAAAGACGGTTCATCCGTATTCGTGTCTAAAATTCTGCAAAGTACTCGTGATATTTGGAGTGCTGAGTTTACCCAAGCAGGCGGTCGTTATGTTGCTCCGACTTTAGTGCTATACGAAGGCGCGACGCAAACTGCGTGTGGTACTGGTCAAACTGCAGCAGGACCATTCTATTGCCCAGGCGATCAAAAAATTTATCTCGACTTATCTTTTTTCAGACAGATGAGCCAGCAAATGGGCGCGGGCGGTGATTTTGCCGCTGCGTATGTGATTGCACATGAGGTGGGTCATCATGTACAAAACCAGATGGGCATTGAAGAAAAAGTTAGCGCTGCGCGTGCGCGTTCTTCTGTTGCGCAAGGTAATTTATTATCGGTACGCACGGAGCTGCAAGCGGATTGCTTTGCCGGTGTTTGGGCGGCGAAGGCCAATGCTAAGAATCCAATCATTGAATCCGGCGATATTGAAGAAGGTTTGAATGCTGCGAATAAAATTGGTGACGATTATCTGCAAAAGCAAGCGCAAGGCTATGCAGTGCCCGACAGTTTTACGCATGGTACTTCGGCACAGCGCGTGCGTTGGTTCAAGCAAGGTTTACAAACGGCTGATTGGCAGCAATGCGATACATTCCGTGCGCGTACACTTTAATATTTTGATTGGCCTTTTCATTCAAAATTTTGATTTCCCAAAAAATCAATAAAATTTTTTTCACTTGTATTAAAGACTTGTTTTTTATCGTATTGGCCTCAGATAGGTCATAATGAATTGAATTGCACGAGGAGTAAAACATGTCTGACCCAAAATCAAAGGCCAACCAGCCGATCCAATCCGAAGCCGAGACTGCTAAGTTGCAAAGTGTTACAAAAAAAGCGGTTGAAGCTTTGCCCTTATTGCCTTTGCGTGATGTCGTGGTATTACCACACATGGTGATTCCACTGTTTGTCGGACGCGAAAAATCGATTTTGGCACTTGAAGCCGCAGTTGAAAACGACCTAGATGTCGTTCTTGTCGCACAAAAGTCGCCTGAAAAAGACAATCCTGATGCAAAAGATTTGTACGAAATCGGCTGTGTCGCACGCATTGTACAAATGCTCAAACTGCCTGACGGTACGGTTAAAGTGCTGGTCAATGGCGAGCGCCGTGCATTGATTTCCGATGTGGTTGAACACGACGGTTATTTGGTTTGTGCACCACAAATTTTGGATGATACCGATGTCGACAATGCTGAGGTTGAAGCATTGCGTCGTACTGTCTTGGCGCAGTTCGACCAATACGTCAAGCTCAACAAAAAAATCCCAGCGGAAATTCTCAACTCATTGGCGACGATTGATGATGCGAGTCATTTAGCCGATACAATTATCGCGCATTTGCCGGTCAAGCTCGAAGTGAAACAAGCTTTGCTCGAAGCGCGCAGCGTGCAGTTGCGCCTTGAGGATGTCTTGCATCAACTCGAAATTGAAATCGATATTTTACAAGTTGAAAAGCGCATCAAAGGTCGCGTCAAGCGCCAGATGGAAAAAAGTCAGCGCGAGTATTATTTGAATGAGCAGGTCAAAGCGATTCAAAAAGAACTCGGCGAAGGCGAAGAAGGCGCTGATATTGAAGAGCTTGAGAAAAAAATCATCGAAGCCAAAATGCCGAAAGAGGCGCTTGAAAAAGCCAATGGCGAAATGAAGAAACTCAAGTTGATGTCGCCGATGTCTGCGGAAGCGGGCGTCGTGCGCAACTATATTGAAACCTTAGTCGCATTACCGTGGTCAAAACGCACCAAGCCGAACAAAGACATTGCCAAAGCTGAAAAAGTTTTGAATGAGGACCACTACGGTCTTGAAAAAGTCAAAGAGCGCGTGTTGGAGTATCTTGCTGTTCAACAACGCGTGGCGCAAAACAAGTCGCCTATTTTGTGTTTGGTCGGCCCTCCTGGTGTGGGTAAAACCTCGCTTGGTCAGTCGATTGCGCGTGCGACCAATCGCAAGTTTGTGCGTATGGCTTTGGGTGGTGTGCGCGATGAATCCGAAATTCGTGGTCATCGTCGTACCTACATCGGTGCGATGCCGGGGCGTATCATGCAAAGCCTGACCAAAATCGGCGTGCGCAATCCGTTATTCTTGCTCGATGAGGTCGACAAAATGGGCATGGATTTCCGTGGCGATCCCGCATCGGCGTTGCTCGAAGTGCTCGATCCCGAACAAAACCACACGTTTGCGGATCACTATGTCGAGGTTGATTTTGATTTGTCGGACGTGATGTTTGTCGCGACCTCAAACTCGTTGAACATTCCTGGGCCATTGTTGGATCGGATGGAAGTGATTCGTTTGTCCGGTTATACCGAAGACGAAAAGCTCTCGATTGCGCAAAAGTATCTGTTGCCGAAACAAATCAAAAACAATGGTTTAAAAGCCGGTGAAGTTGAGGTTAAAGAAGAAGCATTGCGTGACATCATTCGCTACTATACGCGTGAAGCGGGTGTGCGTGGATTGGAGCGCGACATTTCAAAACTTTGCCGAAAAGCTGTGAAAATTTTGTTGCTCAACAAGGATATCAAAACCGTTACGATCGACAGCAGCAATATCGAAACGTATTTGGGTGTGCATCGTTACAGCTTTGGCATTGCTGAAAAAGACAATCAAATCGGTCAAGTTACTGGTTTGGCGTGGACGGAAGTCGGTGGTGAATTGCTTACCATCGAAGCGCAAATCATGCCCGGTAAAGGTATCATGACGCGTACCGGTTCGTTGGGTGATGTGATGAAAGAGTCGGTTGAAGCAGCACGAACCGTTGTGCGGGCGCGTGCGAATGCATTTGGTATCAGCAACACGATTTTTGACAAGAAAGACATCCACGTTCACGTGCCCGAAGGCGCAACCCCCAAAGACGGTCCATCTGCCGGTGCGGCGATGACCACAGCTTTGGTTTCTGCGTTGACCGGCAATCCGGTTAAGGCCAATGTGGCGATGACGGGTGAGATTACTTTGCGTGGTGAGGTGTTGCCAATTGGCGGCTTGAAAGAAAAACTGTTGGCTGCTTTGCGTGGAGGTATTACCGTTGCGTTGATTCCAC
This sequence comes from Formosimonas sp., assembly GCA_044357705.1. Taxonomy (GTDB): domain Bacteria; phylum Pseudomonadota; class Gammaproteobacteria; order Burkholderiales; family Burkholderiaceae; genus Hydromonas. The sequence continues at coordinate 7,567 of JBIKPB010000061.1, forward strand.
AAGAAAATGTTAAGGATTTGACCGAGATTCCTGATAATGTGAAAAATGGCATCGAAATCATTCCGGTGAAATGGATTGAGGAAGTGTTGGCGCATGCCTTAGAGCGCCCACTCGTATCCATTGATGAACCAGAAGTCTTGCCTGAAGTCGCAAAAGCAGTGGTGAGTACAACGACCGAAGGTTTGGCACATTAAGCAACTGAGTAAAGTCGTCATAAAAAAACCAGCGATGTTTCGCTGGTTTTTTTATGTTTGAGATAAACCTTGTCGTTTGGGTCATTATCTAAATCTTTAGACTTACCGCAATGCAACATAGAAAGTTGTTGAAAAAAACCAGCTTTGATATATGAATTGCCCGCTCATTTTACAAATTTAAAGAGCGGGGCTTGATAAATGCGGTACAACATGAAGTGATGAAAATAACCTTAGGAGTGTTTTGGCGCGTTAAGAACCGACCATCCAAGGGTAAGAAATAGCGTTCAAAATTGACCTAGTAATCCAAGTACCCTGCTTATTTAATAAGCAGGAGTAAA
>JBIKPB010000062.1:0-8078 GCA_044357705.1 Formosimonas sp.
CATCGACTCGCCGCGCAACTCTGATGCGCGAGATTCGCCAAGCACCCAACGCGTCGCATCCATGATATTGGACTTGCCACAACCATTCGGCCCAACCACGCCAACCAATTGACCTGGAACATGAAAGCTGACTGGGTCGACGAATGACTTAAAGCCCGCTAATTTGATTTGAGTTAAACGCACGATGCACCTTTTTGTTTTGGAATGAGCCATACCGTCAGAACGATCAACGGCATGACGCAAAATATCCGACATTATACTATTGACAATGCCCCAAAAGCGCAAAAAAGCCGTGCTTTCGTTGCACGGCTTTTAATTATTAATGATTTAAAATCAAAGGGTTAAACTGTAATAACAATCAAGCATTGATAAAAAATTATTTTTGTGCGGCAGTGACCACAATCTCGACTTTATATTCAACACCGGCTAATAATGCCTGCACAGTCGCACGCGGTGGCGCGTGACCGCTGATGTCTTTGACCCAGTCATCCCAAGCAGTGTTCATGCCATCGTAATCAGCCAGATCGGCCAGATAAATCTGCGCCATCAAAATGCGCGACTTGTCTGAATTCGCCTGCGCCAAAAGTCGATCAATCATGCCCAACACTTCACGGGTTTGCCCCTCAGCACCTTGCGTCAAATCGTCGGCGATTTGACCCGCCAAATAAGCGACGCCGTTGAAAACGGCCATGTCCGAGTAACGCGCTTCCACATTAAAACGAGTGATCATAAATGCTCCTTATTATGTTCATTTAGGGTTAAAAATAAAGCGTAGTGTATCAGCACAGCATTTTTCCTTTACAATAAAGTTCAACTCACCTAATAAGGAGTCGTTATACGCACCCAAAAATATGCTGTTTTAGCCGCTTTACTGATCGGCGCAACAAGCACAATGAGCTTTGCGGAGCAAACGCCCTATCACGCAGGACAAGCGCTCAACGTTTGGGCCAACAATGCGCATCTGCGTGCCGCACCCAACGCCGAAGCGGCTGTGGTCGAAAAACTCAGCTTTGGTCGTACGATCAAAATTGACACGATAACCACCCCACCTGCAACAACACCATTCGTTTTTTACCAAGACGCTACTGATTCAGCCGCGCCAATTACGCTCAACGGTCAATGGCTTAAAGTCAAAGCCGAAGGCAACGAAGGCTATGTCATTGATCAGTTACTACTCGATTATGCATCACCGCACAAAGAGTCCACCGAACAATATTTCGTTCGCACATTCGGCATGAAACTCAATGACAGCGATGCGAAAAAAATCAAAACCAAAAGCGCCGGCAAAAAAAGCATCAGTTTCCCCAAAGTTACTCGCGAATACGCATCACCACAAGCATATTTGGTCTTCATTAGTATTGATGGCGCGAATAATCAATACCGTGAAAGCGGTACGCTGACCTTAATAAATTATGACTTCAATAAAGCCATGGTTTTTATGACCGGCATTTATCCGATCGTGCAAGTCACCCAATATGTGCCAAATCAATCACTTGAATACAATTACGACAAGACACCCGAAACAGCCAGCGTCACCAAGCAAGGCGATGACGTCGTAGTGAAATGGATGCTGGGTATGCCCAATGAAAACAGCAAAGCTGCTGTGAAATAAAGCATTACTTCTAAACAATGGTAAGACGCAAAAAAAACAAGGGCGAGCTCTTCAACTCGCCTTTGTTTTTTGATTGCTTCAGTCACTCAAGAGACTGTAACCCAACCAATTTTATCGTTTTAGTTTCGCAAATGCTGCCGCAAATGCGGTTTCAGCTTGCGGTGCACTGCGTTGATTGCGATCATTATTACCACCGCGCTCATTGTTGCGTCGCTCCGGATTACGCGCCGCCGAGCCACCTTTGCTGCCCATTGCTGGTTCATCGTCCAAACGCATACTCAGCCCGATTCGGCCCCGTTGCACCTCAACTTCCATGACTTTGACTTTGACCAATTGACCCGTCTTGACTACCTCACGCGGATCAGCAACGTATTTGCTTGAGAGTGCCGAAATATGCACCAAGCCATCTTGATGCACACCAATGTCCACAAACGCACCGAAGTTCGCGACATTGGTGATCACACCTTCCAAAATCATGCCGACACTCAAATCCTTAATGTCCTCAACACCCTCCGAGAACGTCGCGGTTTTGAATTCACCGCGTGGATCACGACCTGGTTTTTCGAGCTCATTAAAAATATCCATCACGGTAGGCAAACCGAATTTTTCGTCGGTAAACTCAGCCGGCGAAATGCCTTTGAACGCCTCTTTTTGCCCCATCACGTCTTTGATACCTTGCTTGATTTTAGCGAGGATTTTTTCAACGACTGGGTAGGCTTCAGGGTGAACGCTTGATGCATCAAGCGGATTAGATGAATTACTGATGCGCAAAAATCCTGCGGCTTGCTCAAACGTTTTGTCGCCCAAACGCGGTACGTTTTTCAATGCGTTGCGGTTGTCGAATGCACCATTCGCATCACGATAATCGACAATGTTTTTCGCCAAAATGCTGTTCAAGCCCGACACATTGGCTAGCAATTGTGCCGATGCGGTGTTGACATCGACGCCAACCGCATTCACGCAATCCTCAACCACAGCAGTCAACGCACGCGCCAGTTCGCGCTGATTGACATCGTGCTGATATTGTCCAACGCCGATGGCTTTGGCATCGATTTTGACCAACTCAGCAAGCGGGTCTTGCAAGCGACGGGCAATCGAAACCGCACCGCGAATACTTACGTCGAGATCCGGAAACTCTTTCGCCGCCAACTCGGATGCCGAATACACCGATGCGCCCGCTTCGGATACGACGATTTTTTGCAAACCGAGCTCTGGATGGCGTTTCATCAAATCCGCGACGAGTTTTTCGGTTTCGCGACTCGCAGTACCGTTACCGATCGCGATCAGTTGCACATTATGCTGTTTCGCCAAGACCGCGAGGCGATGCAATGACCCCTCCCAATCATTGCGCGGTTGGTGCGGATAAATCGTGTCATGCGCGATAAATTTAGAGGTCGAATCAATGATCGCGACTTTGCAACCGGTGCGAATGCCTGGGTCTAAACCCATGATCGCTTTATGACCAGCAGGCGCTGCAAGCAATAAATCGCGTAAATTTTTACCAAATACATTGATCGCTTCGGTTTCCGCAGCTTCGCGCAGATTACCGATCAACTCGGTTTCAAGATGCAATTGCAACTTAACGCGCCATGCCCAACGGCAGCAATTGAGCAAAAATGCGTCACCCGCACGACCCAAATCGCTGATGTTGAATTGCTGCGCGATTTGCGTCTCGCACGGATGCGGCGTGACTTGTTCAGCTTCCTCAGACAAACCCAAACGCACGGTCAAAATACCTTCATTACGCCCACGCAAAATCGCCAAAGCACGGTGTGATGGCACACTGGCGAGTTTTTCATCGTAAGCGAAATAATCCTGAAACTTTTGCCCCTCAAGCTCTTTACCGGCAATCACTGCAGCATAAACGATACCGTTTTTGTTGAGATAACCACGCAGATTTGCGAGCAACTCGGCACTTTCTGAGAAGTTCTCAGCCAAAATATCACGTGCGCCATCGAGCGCAGCTTTAACGTCATTAATCGCAGCTTCAGTATTTAGATATTTAGCGGCCTCAACATTCGGATCTAAAGTCGGATCTGCCAATAACGCCAATGCCAAAGGCTCTAAACCGGCTTCACGCGCAATTTGCGCACGCGTTCGGCGTTTCGGCTTATAAGGTAAATATAAATCTTCCAAGGTTTGTTTGGTCGCAGCAGAATCAATCGCCGCGAACAACTCAGGCGTGAGTTTGCCTTGCTCGTCAATCGACTTGACAATCGCGACGCGGCGCTCCTCAAGCTCAGTCAAATAATTCAGACGCTCTTCTAAATTGCGCAATTGTGTGTCGTCCAAGCCATTGGTGACTTCCTTACGATAGCGCGCAATAAACGGCACGGTCGCGCCTTCGTTCAATAAGGTCACTGCCGCCAACGCTTGTTGGGGCAAAATCGTCAAATCTTTGGCGATTTGGGGGATAATACGGTTTTGCAAAATTTCTGCAGCTGCTGTGCTCATACGGTCATCACTTATGTTAATTTCAAACTTCTTTAGACTTCAAACAGGCGGTTTTAAAAACGCCGCATATTGTGCCATATTTATTGTGCTCACGGGCTGTTCAGCCACGAGTTCGAGCATCAACAACGCCGACATCAACGATGCACTCAATGCCGACAAAGTGCGTGCACGTGCCAACGCCATCACCAATATGACTGTGGCTCAAGCTCAAGAAAAGGACGCATTGGCGCGCCAAGCGGCGGCGGATCGAACCATTGCCAACATTGAATCCGACTGCATGCCTAAATTTTTGGTCACTAAATGTATCGAAGATGCACGTAACGCCCGGAATGATGCGTGGGATGCGGCGCAAGTCGATCTGACCGCCGCTCGATTATTCATCCGTACGACCGAAGCGAATCAACGTCGTACCGAATTGCAACAGAAATTAGCCGATTACAACGCTGAGGAAAAAACCAATATTCCCGTACGCGCGGCAAATAAAGCCGCTTTTGATGCCAAACAAGCCGCTTTTGCGCAGCGCCAAGCACAATATGCTGCTGAACAAATTGCTCAAGCACCGGAACGGGCTGTGAATGTGAGTGCATTTGAAGAACGCCGTACGAAGATTTTAGAGCTGCAGAAAAAACGTGAAGATGAAGCCAAGAAACGAGCTGAGGAAGCAGCTGCGAAAAAACCTTAAGGGCGACACGAAAAAGTAAAAACCTCTTTTTTGTGGTTTGTATTAAAAGTGCTGCCAGAAGAACTCTGATTTTGAATCAATGCTTCCTCACACCATAATTGAAAACTCGCGTTTTACCGTCGTGTGCGTCGGCTGAGCAACGAGGTACCCAACCATTAAAGTATTCATGATCACACCCGAAACACCCAAAGCCGTCGAATCCAAACTCCCCTTCGCTCAATCGCACCAACTCACGCAAATTTTCGGTGATGACGGTGCATTTGCACGCAAACTGCCGCACTATCGCGCGCGTAATGAGCAAATTGAGATGGCCGAAGCCGTGACAAATGCACTCAATGATGTGGGCTGCGCCATACTGGAAGCCGGCACCGGCACAGGTAAAACATTCGCCTACCTTGCGCCAGCGCTGCTTTGGGGCGGTAAAGTAATTGTTTCAACGGGTACGAAAACCCTGCAAGACCAATTATTTGAGCGTGATTTACCGACCGTGCGCGATGTCTTACAAGCACCGGTTTCGATTGCATTGCTCAAGGGACGTGCGAATTATGTCTGTCATTATCATTTAGAGCGTAATTTACTCAACGGGCGTCTCGGCTCACGCGATGATGTGAAGTATCTAAACCGCATCACCAAAGACCTGAATATCGTCAAACGCGGCGATAAATCCGAGTGGCCAGAGATTCCCGATGATGCCTCTGTTTGGCAGCAAGTGACCTCAACCCGAGAAAACTGCCTCGGCTCGGAGTGCCCGAACAATAAAGAATGCTTCGTCATGCAAGCACGGCGCGATGCGCAAGCCGCAGATGTCGTCGTCGTCAATCATCACTTGTTTTTCGCCGATGTGATGCTGCGTGAAGAAGGCGTCGCAGAATTATTACCCGCCGCCAACACGGTGATTTTTGACGAGGCGCATCAAGTGCCCGACATCGCCAGCATTTTCTTTGGTCAGCAAGTCACCACCGCTCAAGTGATTGATTTAGCGCGCGATTTGCTCGCCGAAGGCATTACACATGCCCGCGATGCTTTGAATTGGTCAGAGTTGAAAGATACATTGGAGCGCGCTGCGAAAGACTTTCGCATCGCTTGCGGCCCGGACAATGGTCGCTGGAGCACGGCACAACTGCCAACGGATGCGCCATTATGGACGGCATTGGACACATTGCAAAATACATTGAATGATGTACTCAAGCAAATCGAGCCAACAACCGTGCGCTCAGACACGCTCGCACAAGCTGCGGAACGCTTGCATGGCTTAATTTTGAGTTTTGAGCAATGGCAAAACCAAGGCAATAACCCCGATATGGTACGCTGGGTCGAAGCATTGACCTACTCGGTTCGACTCAATGCCACACCGCTGTCGGTCGCCGAAGGCTTCACGCGCCAACGCGAATCCGATCACATGCGCACATGGATTTTTGCGTCGGCAACGCTCTCAGTCAAAAAAGACTTTACCCTTTTTAAAGAACAGCTCGGCTTACACGATGCAACCACCGCCAGCTGGGACAGTCCATTTGACTACAGCACGCAAGGCTTACTGTACGTTCCCGAAGGTTTACCCGAACCATCGAATCGTGCTTTTGGCAACGCCATGCTGGATAAAGTCTGGCCTGTATTGCAAGCATCGGATGGTCGTGCATTTTTATTATGTACGACTTTAGCAGCCGTAAAGCGTTATGCCGCGTGGTTGGATGAAAAGATCAAAGAGAATAACTTACCATGGACGCTATTGGTTCAAGGTCAAGCGTCGCGTACCGAGATTTTGAATCAATACCGTGCGGCAAAAAATCCGGTCTTGGTCGGCTCGCAAAGCTTTTGGGAAGGCGTAGATGTACGCGGCGAAGCGTTATCGGTCGTGATTATCGACAAGCTGCCCTTTGCACCGCCCGATGATCCCGTTTTGGCTGCACGATTAAATGCGTATGAAGAGCGTGGTGAAAACGGTTTTGTCGCCTATCAAGTACCGCAAGCCGTGATTAGCCTCAAACAAGGTGCCGGTCGATTGATTCGCTCCGAGACGGATAAAGGCGTTTTGATGATTTGTGATTCGCGTTTGATTACCAAACAGTACGGCAAACGGATTTGGCAAAGTTTGCCAGCGTTTGCCCGGACGCGTCATGAGAACGTGGTTCAAGCATTTTTTGAAAAAAAGACATAAAAAAACCGCTCAATATTGAGCGGTTTTCAAATTAATTATTTGGCTCACATAAACTTGCATCAATACAACTACCAGACACCGCCCAACTTAAACCGCTATTTAAGTTGGCTGTAGTGGGTGTTAAAATATAATCTTTATTATCTACTGCACTTCCACCCTTAGCTGTTATCACACCATTTGCACTAACCTTAACTGATTGAACAACTTTACTGGTTGACTCACCAATGTCTGGGGTCATACCTTTGTATGTTGCATTACATCCAGACAAAGCATTACCTCTTTGCGCACATAACTCAATTGCTATTTTATAAGGAGATGTTGCATTTACAACCTCAACAAACTTTGCCTTTTTAAGCTGATTTTGAAAACGCGGTACGGCCAAACTTGCCAAAATGCCTATTACAGCGATAACAACCAACAGCTCCAACAAGGTAAAACCTGATTGCTTACGTACTTTTTGGAAAAACGACTGAGCGTTCATTTTTAAATCCCTTTGATATAAACCGACAATATTAAAATTATAAAGGTTTTTTAAGAAAAAGTACATCCCAAACCCCGTGTCCCAAACGATTACCTCGATTTTCATACTTAGTAAGTGGTCTAGCCGCTGGACGTGGAATAAATCCATTTTTTTCGTTACTATTTTGCAACAAAGTTTCTGAAGACAGTACTTCGAGCATCTGTTCTGCGTAGTTTTCCCAGTCAGTTGCACAATGGATATAACCATTTGGGATTAGCCTTAAAGCCAATTCATGGACGAATGGACTCTGAACCAAGCGACGTTTGTGATGGCGTGCTTTATGCCACGGGTCTGGAAAATAAATGTGCACACCAGCCAATGTTTCTGGGCGAATCATATCTCGCACAATCTCAACAGCATCATGCTGCATCACGCGCAGATTTTTTAAATCATACTCTTCGATTCGCTTGAGCAATGCCCCGACTCCTGCAGTGAAAACCTCAACTCCAATGTAATTAATGTGCGGATTTTGCTGCGCAATGGTGGCGGTTGTCTCACCCATACCGCAACCGATTTCTAGCACAACGGGATGATTGTTACCAAAAATTTCTGCCCAGTCGGCTTGGGCTTTTAGATTTTTTTCGTAAGGGATCCCAAAAACAGGCAATAAGGTTTCATAGGCACGTCGTTGCGCTTCTGAAAAATGTCCTTTGCG
>JBIKPB010000063.1:0-8029 GCA_044357705.1 Formosimonas sp.
ACCCGGATGATGCCGAAATTGGCGCTTATGGTTTATACGCACAAAATCCCAATAACAGCGTGCTCACACTCACCGCTGGTGATAATTCACCTAATCAATACCACAACGTGTATAACAACTCGCATACCGCTTGTCGCAAAAAAAGTCAATTGCGTGTATGGGACAGCCTAACTGTTCCACTGCAAGCGGGTTTATCAACGCATAACGTGCTCAATCTTGGCTTTTTTGACGGTACACTTGCTCATTTGTATCAGCAACAACATAATACCAACTTACACATAACATCCCAAAAAACAGGCGTTGATTCGGTCACGACTTACCGTCAACAAAATCTGTCCCCATTGAGTTCATTACTACCACAAGGCAATGACTGGGCGAATTTAGTCAATTGTCTTAAGACCTTATTACAACACACAAAACCCGAGATCATCGTCAGTCCATACCCTGCCATTGACGGTCACAGCGATCACCAATATTCAGCTATAGCATTATTTGAAGCTATTAAACAGCTCAATTTGCGCACAGGGCAATTATTTTTATACACAAATCACGCACTGCACAATCGACATTATCCTTACGGCAAGATGCGCGAACCCGTGTCGTTACCGCCGAACTTTCAAAATGATCTTTATTTTGATGCCTTGCATTCACAGCCGCTTGACGATGCACTACAAAACGATAAAATATTCGCCCTAGAATCCATACATGCATTACGTTTTGATATGGCTTGGCAATCACCATGGCGCAATATGCAGCGTGCATGGCAATTAGCATCCAATAGAATTTTAAATCGCGACTCAAGTTATTTTCGTAAAGCAGTACGCAGCAACGAGTTATTTTTTGTAGTAGAAATCGCAAATTTATACAATGAAGTAATCTATCAAAAAGTGTTAAACCAACTGTAACACTGCCCCCAACACTCTCGCCAATTTGGCATAAGCAGAACACCTTTTCCATCTAACAAACCACTTTACAACCGATATCTACAACGCACTTGACGAAATCAGGAATCGTCAAGACTTACACATTGGGGTATGCTACGAACTGTAAGGCAAGATTTTAAATATGAGCATACGCCTTTAACAATCAACAGAAGATGCGGTCAACAACCGAAATTGGGGACGCAAATAATTGCAGTTTTCGCATTAGACAACAAGTCCACTCACAGGTCTCTTTTGCTTAAAACCTTTTCCAGCCAAGGTTGATGTACCAATGCTTCTTTAGCTCTCTTTTTTGATAGGTGATGCAACCACGAACGTTTCATGCGACAAAAAAAACCAAGCGATGAGCGTTTTCCAATCATGGATTGATGCTCATAATTTGCTTGAATAGGATACGGTTTTAAACCCACGACATTTAAGTCAAACTCCCACCAATTACAAATATCCAAATCAACGGGGCGCCCAAATGGGGGAACATTTTTAAGTAATTTTTGCGCACCTTTTGCGGTCAAAATATAACCTGTCGTACATACCGGAATTCGCTCATAACTGACAAGTTGCTGACAATCATTAAGTTGCCATGTCTGCCTCAATTTTTCTTCAGGTCGCCCCTTAATTTGACCATGTCAACAATATTAAAATTTAATGAAGCTTCCAATAATTTTAAATCTTCATTAATGTGAGCATCAATAATTGCATCATCCTCTAAAATAAGAGCCCATTCCAACTGCTCAGATACAATTTTTTGCCAAATACTGATACGGCTGGCATAACAACCAATTTTCGCCAGGCAACAAATCAGTATGAAATTGAGCTTTATTTTTAACAGGGCTATACTATTTAAGGTGCTCATCTGTTGTCAACTGATGGCCCATAACGGCCTCAACTCGTTCTTTTTCAACATTCAAGTGCTGCGGTTGAGCTTGCAAAGTTTCCCAGCGATAAGCCTCACTACCGGCACTGATAATAAAAGCCTTCTGCTTGTGTACCCTTTTTACCCTTAACAGAATTAAGATAAACATCTTTCTAATCGAAACACCGCCAAACTCCCGCGCCAATTCGGCATAAATTGGATGGCTTTTTCATCTTGTAAAACCACTTGCCCGACCACTTTACAACCGACATCAGCGGCCAATTTGACGAAATCAGGAATCGTCAAGACCCGCACATTAGGCGTGTTGTACCACTCATAAGGCAAGGTTTTAGATACGGGCATACGCCCTTTAATAATCGACAAACGATGTGGCCAGTAACCGAAGTTGGGGACGGACACAATTGCGGTTTTACCAACACGAGCGATTTCGCGCAACATCGCTTCGGTTTTATGCACAGCTTGTAGGGTCAGTGACAAAATCGCAACATCAAAACTGTTGTCCTCAAAAAAGGTCAAACCGCCTTCTAAATCTTGCTGCAATACATTCAAACCTTTTTTAACACATTCATGGACATTGGTGTCGTTCAACTCCACGCCATAGCCCGTCACTTGTTTTTCGGCAACCAGCTTCGCCAGCAATGTACCGTCACCACAACCCAAATCGAGGACATGCGCACGCGACGGCACCCAACGCGCAATGGCCTCAAAATCGGGACGATTAATACCCGCGAGTAAACGCGCAGCATTAAAGGGTGGGCTTGATATCACGTTTGCTGAAGCATTTAACTCACTCATGCAACACCTCCTGTAGCGATGCGTTCAAAGTACGCCCGCACGACATTGTGATAACGTGGATCCGTGAGCAAAAAAGCATCATGACCATGCGGCGCATCAATCTCAGCGTAAGTGACTGCTCGCTTATTTTTGACCAAAGCTTTGACCAATTCGCGTGAACGCTCGGGTGAAAAACGCCAATCCGTGGTGAACGAAGTGATCAAATAGTCGGCACGTGTGGCGGCCAATGCACCATTTAAATCACCGCCAAACTCACGGCCAAGATCAAAATAATCCAGCGCTTTGGTAATCAGTAGATAAGTATTTGCATCGAAATAATCCGCGAATTTATCACCTTGATAGCGTAAATACGATTCGATTTCAAACTCAACGTCATAGCCAAAACTGTAATTGCCACTGTTGCGCAAATCGCGCCCAAATTTTTCCGCCATCGAATCATCCGACAAATAGGTGATGTGGCCGATCATGCGTGCAACGCGCAAACCTTGGCGCGGCACGACGTTGTGCTCATAAAAATGTCCGCCGTGAAACTCGGGATCATTCAAAATCGCTTGGCGTGCCACATCATTGAAGGCTATATTTTGCGCAGACAACTTCGTGGTTGAAGCAATCACCACACAATGGCGCAGGGCAGTCGGATAATGCACGCTCCACGCCAAAGCCTGCATACCGCCCAAACTACCACCCATAACGGCCGCCCATTGTTTGATCTGCAGCGCGCCCATCAGACGCTTTTGTGCATCGACCCAATCCTCAACCGTAACCACTGGAAAGTCGGCACCGTAGGGTTTGCCATCAGATGAAGCCGGATTGGCGTGCATCGGGCCTGTTGAGCCAAAACACGAACCTAAATTATTGACGCCCACCACAAAAAAACGATTGGTATCGACCGGCTTACCCGGCCCGACCATATTGTCCCACCAGCCTAATTCGCCTTGCGCATCCACTCCAGCCACATGATGTGAGGCATTCAGCGCATGACAAATCAGCACTGCATTGTCATGCTGTGCGTTTAGAGTACCGTATGTCTCGTACACCAAGGTGTAGTCACGTAAACTCGCGCCGCTGGACAATGGCAGCGGTTCGCTAAAAAACATCGATTGAGATTCAACCTGCATCAATTTCTCGCATAAAAAAGCCCGAAGCTTCGCATCGGAATAAAAACCAATGCGTCCGCCTCGGGGTCGCATCGTTTAGCCGTTTTGATTCTTTAATAGAATCGCGCCCGCAAGCAAATGACAAATCGGCGCATGGGTGAATGTAACATATTGAGATTAAAGGCGCAATCGCAACACCGCTCAAAACCTACTCTTCACCCAAAAATCCGCCGCTCTGATGCGCCCATAAACGTGCATATAAACCGCCCCGTTGCAACAATTGCGCATGTGTTCCTTCTTCAAGGATCCGGCCTTGATCCAACACGATCAAACGATCCATCGCCGCAATGGTCGACAACCGATGCGCAATCGCAATCACAGTTTTGCCTTGCATGAGTTGGTACAAGCTTTCCTGAATCGCGGCTTCGACCTCCGAGTCCAGCGCACTGGTCGCCTCGTCAAGCAATAAAATCGGCGCATCTTTGAGCATGACCCGTGCAATCGCAATGCGTTGGCGCTGACCACCCGACAATTTCACACCACGCTCGCCAACGTGCACATCAAAGCCAGTACGACCGGACAAATCCGTCAAAGTTTGGATGAAATCATAGGCTTCTGCGCGACGCGCCGCGTCAATCATATCGGCCTCAGAGGCATCGGGGCGACCGTACAAAATATTGTCGCGCACCGAGCGATGCAACAGCGAAGTATCTTGCGTCACCATACCAACTTGCGCACGCAGCGAATCTTGTGTGACCTGTGCGATATTCTGCCCATCAATCTTAACAGCACCAGAGTTGATGTCATAAAAGCGCAAAAGTAAATTCACAATCGTTGACTTACCTGCACCCGAGCGTCCGACCAAACCGATTTTTTCACCGGACTTGATCTTTAAATTCAAATGATCAATCAAAGCACGATCAGCATCATAGTTGAACGTCACATCGTCAAACTCCACCGCGCCATGCGTCACATTAAGCTCGGGCGCATTCGGTACATCGACCACCGATTGATGACGTGATAAAGTCGTCATACCATCTTGCACGGTGCCGATTTGCTCAAATAATTGCGTCAATTCCCACATAATCCACTGCGCCATACCATTCAAGCGCAAAGCCATCGCGCTGGCTGCAGCGACTGCGCCAATCGTGGCTTGTCCGGTTTGCCACAACCACAGCGCAACACCACCCGTACTGACAATCAAAAGCATACTCAACAGATGATTGGTAATCTCAAAACTTGAACCCAAGCGCATTTGTTTGAATACGGTCACCATGAATTCTTGCATGGCGTTTTTAGCGTATTTCGATTCACGTTCAGCATGAGAAAACAATTTGACCGTGGCAATGTTGCTGTACGCATCGGTGATGCGCCCCATCATTAACGATCGGGCGTCCGCTTGTGCACGCGCAGTTTTGCTCAAGCGCGGTACAAAAAATTTCACCGCCAATGCATAGCAGACCAACCAGCACAGTAAAGGCAACAACAACCAAAAACCGAGGTTGCCCAAAATCAATGCCGAGGTCGTGAAGTAAATCACCAAGAACACCAAAATATCGCAAAACATCATGACCGTATCGCGCACCGCAAGTGCGGTTTGCATGACTTTGGCGGAAACCCGCCCAGCAAACTCATCTTGATAAAAGCCCATGCTTTGTGCGAGCATCAAGCGGTGAAAATTCCAGCGCAAGCGCATCGGAAAAGCACCTTGCAAGGTTTGCAATTTAATCATCGAATGCAGTGCAACGACAAACGGACTGATGACAATTAAGCCGACCATCAGCATGATTTGATGGCCTTTTTCTGCCCATAAATTTGCAGGAGCGATCTGCCCCAACCAATCCACAACATTGCCCAGCATGCTGAACAAGACCGCTTCAAACGCACCGATCAAGGCGGTCGTGACAATCAAACCGAGAATATAAACGCGCAAACCTTCCGTGCACGACCACAGAAACGGCAGCAAACCTTTGCGCGGCGGCGTGGGCATTTCGGATGGGTAAACGGGGATGCGGGTTTCAAACCAATTGAAAATCATAACGAACACTTTATACAAAAAATACAATTAAAAAAGTGGGCGATGCCCACTTTTAGTTTGACTATTGTACTCCAAACCACAACCATAACACTTGATACGGCGGCAACTCCAAGCCATCCCAAATGTCGATTGGCAAGCCCGTAATCAAATCGGTCATGACCATCGGCATGGCAGATAACGTCCTTGCGTCAATCCGTTGCACTTGTTCACTAAAGTTACACAATACCAACACGGCATCATTGCGCATATACGCCAACACATGCGGATTGTGTGCATCAAATACGACCAATTGCGTGCCACCAAGCGCTGGTGTGGCTTGACGCACACTGATCATGCGACGCAAGCCATTAAAAATACGCCCCGAGTCACTGTCAGGATTATAGCGCTCGGCGTAACGTGCCGCATCAACCACGGGGCGATGTACCCAACGCGAATCATCAGCGTGATGCGCATGTTCAGCGAACGCGTAATCATTGGTCGTCCCGACTTCATCGCCGATGTAAATCAACGGCACTCCGCCCGTACTCAAAATCACGCTGTGTAACAATAAAATCCGCGCCACGGCGAACGCGTCACCCTGCTCCAAGCCAACCAGCGATGCACACATGCCGCTGATACGACAATCTCCCGTTTGCGGATTATCCTGAAACGGTACACCACGTGCGAAACTACCGCCTTGATCATTCGACCAGCGATTGACATAAAACTGATTAAGAAATTGACGATGCGCAAACGCATCAATGCCGAACTCAGCCGCATCTTCGTCGGCAAACGTCCAACCGATATCATCGTGACAGCGCACATAATTGACCCACGCGGTCTGCTCGGGCAAATTGTGGCGGCGCTCCAACGCCTGCTTCAGCAGATTGACCTCGCGGGTCGCCAAGGAGTTCCACAACAACGCCATTTGTAGCGGATTGTATGAGAGCTGACATTCATTCGGTGCAATGTATTCAACAACCTTATCAGGATGAACAATCGCTTCGGACTTAAACAGCAAGCTCGGCGCAGCAATCCGTGCAACCACGTTGAACGCACGAATCAGCGCATGTGCTTCGGGTAAGTTTTCGCAATCGGTGCCGAGTTTTTTCCAGATGAATGCAACAGCGTCCATACGCAAAATATCCACGCCGAGATTAGCGATGTACAACATCTCCAGCGCCATCGCGGTAAACACATTCGGATTGCTGTAATTCAAATCCCACTGAAAACTATTGAAGGTCGTCCACACCCAACGACCGTCGTCAAGTTGGGAAAAGGCACCCGGATGCTGATCGGGGAAAATCTCGCGTACCGTGCGATCGTACGCATCAGGTATTTCGCGATTGTCATAAATATAATAAAAATCGGCAAAAGCCCGATTGCCCGCCACCGCCTCTTTCGCCCAGGCATGCTCGTTTGAAGTGTGATTGAAAATAAAATCCACCACCAGCACAATGCCCGCCGCTTTAAACGCCGCCGCAACAGCAACCAAATCATCAATCGTGCCGAGCTTAGGATTGACCTCACGATAACTGCTCACCGCATAGCCACCATCGCTTTGACCTTCGGGGCATTTAAACAGCGGCATCAGATGAATGTAGTTGAGCCCAAGCTCTTTGAAGTAAGGAATATTCGCAATAATGCCCTGTAGATTGCCCGCAAACAAATCTACATAACACACGCCGCCGACCATTTGGTTCGAGGTGAACCAAGCAGGATCCTGCTCACGGATGTGATCTTGCTCCTTCAATAGCGCCGATCGCATTGCATAACTGCGATAAGCAGCAGTCAATAAGTTTTCTAAAAACGCCAAAAAGTCCTCTCGCTCGCCATAAACCGCATAGAGTTCTTTGAGCAGGTTAGGAAAGTAATGCACCAAGCGCGCATCAAATGCTTTCCAATCATTGGCTTGCGCAATGAAATCAGTTGTGCCATTAGGCACCAATTGCTGTGCCAATTTGCCGCGAATGTGTTGCAAGGCCAACTCGGTTTGCTGTGTATACGTGAGCATAAACCCTCTTTAATCGTTATTGAAATGATGCAAACCAAAAATATAAGCGATGCATCTGGGTTTGTCCACCTCATTGCAAGGCATGGCCTACAGACTTAAGCCAACGCCTTATGCTAATCTAACAAGACCCAATTGGGGTTTAATTCACAAGGGGCTATATTATGAGCGTTGCAAAAGTTACCGAAGTTATTTCACCCCGTGAATTAAACTACGAAAGGCAATTTTCAAAGAGATTCAAAGTGAGTGCTTGAATCGGATGGTTGAAGTTTAATCTTTTTCTTGGTCTGTGGT
>JBIKPB010000133.1:0-5014 GCA_044357705.1 Formosimonas sp.
CCGCGATTCGTTTCGGTGCAGGGCGCATCAAGGAGTTGGCTGGTTTGTGTTCGGAGCTGAACATTAAAAAACCGCTATTGGTCACGGATCGTGGCTTGGCACAGATGCCGATGACGGTCGATATTTTAAAACTGCTTAACGATGCAGGTCTGCAAGCTGCTTTGTTCAGTGATTTACGACCCAACCCGATCGGGCGCGATGTCGATGCAGGCGTAGCGGCGTACCAAGCGGGTGGACATGACGGCGTGATTTCACTCGGTGGCGGCAGTGCGTTGGATGTCGGTAAAGCCATTGCATTGATGGTCGGGCAAGATCGTCCGTTGTGGGATTTTGAAGATGTCGGTGACAATTATCTGCGGGTCAATGTCGCCGGCGTTGCACCCTCCATCGCGATTCCGACCACGGCGGGTACCGGCAGCGAAGTGGGGCGTGCGTCGTTGATTATCGATGAAGTGGCGCATCGCAAGGTGATTATTTTTCATCCCTCGATGTTGCCGCAACGCGTTCTGGCAGATCCTCAGTTGTGCTCGGGCTTGCCGCCGCATTTGACGGCAGCCACTGGGGTCGATGCGTTGGTGCACAACATTGAAGCATTTTGCTCGCCGTATTACCATCCGCTGGCGCAAGGCGTTGCGCTGGAGGGCATGAAGCTGGTACATGACTTCCTTCCGCGCGCCTATCACAACGGAGAAGATATTGAGGCACGGGCGCAGATGTTGTCGGCTTCGCTCATGGGCGCGACCGCGTTTCAAAAAGGTCTGGGTGGTGTGCATGCGCTCGCGCACCCGATCGGTGCGGTGTTTGATACGCATCATGGTTTGGCCAATGCGATTTTGCTGCCTTATGTGTTGGTGCGCAACCGTGAGGCGATTGCCGAACGTTTAGATGCGGCAGGGCGCTATATTGGCTTGCCGGAAAGCGGTTTTGATGGCTTCTTGAGTTGGGTTTTGGCTTTACGCAAAGAGTTGAACATTTCTCATACGCTGGCAGAGATCAATATTCCGCTGGATCAAGCGGAGGCCATTGGCGCAATGGCGAAAAATGATCCGAGTGATGGTGGCAATCCGATCAATCTGACACCGGATGATTATGCTGCGATTTATCGTGCAGCAGTTACGGGTACGCTTTAAAGAAATGCGGACAAATCTTACTTTTTTCGTGGTGGGTTTTAGAAGTTTTGCCAAGGTGACCCTAGCAGAGTTTTAATAAAAATCAAACAGATTTAAGGTTTTATGTGGAAAGAAGGGTTTATTCTGAGTTTCTTTAACTTCGATGGGGAGGGATTATGCACCAAAAAAAACCACGAATTGGCTTGACGACTTACCCATATGGTGAGGGTTATGGTTTTCATACGCCGCGTGAGTATGTCGAAGCAGTTGTTCGAGCGGGGGGCGTGCCGATGTTGCTCCCGACTGTGGACGCTGATATGGCAGAAACATGGTTGGATGGGCTTGACGGGTTGATCTTGATTGGTGGCGGTGACATTGATCCCGAATTGCATGGTAATGCCACGCATGAAACCGTTTATAGCTTAAATCCTGTGCGTGACAACTGTGAGATGGCTTTGGCGCGTATCGCGTTGAGTAGGGATATACCTATACTGGCCATCTGCCGTGGTTTACAGGTGGTTAATGTGGTGTGTGGTGGCAGTTTGCATGTGCACTTACCGGAAGTCGTGGGTGAGCAAGTCTTACATCGTTCTCCATCTCGTACGCCGACGCCGCATGCGGTTGAGGTGGCTGCGGACTCATTGCTGGCGCAGACGATGGGTGTGACAAAAGTGACAACGGCTTCTTGGCATCATCAGGCGGTTGATCAGTTGGGGAGCAACTTGCATGCGGTGGCTTGGGCCGAAGACGGTGCGATTGAAGCCATTGCATCATCCGATGCAGGGTATTTGTTGGCGGTGCAATGGCATCCGGAATTGACCGCCGCGACCGATCCGACACAGCAGGCTGTGTTTGATGGTTTGGTGCAGGAGGCACAGAAAGCGGAGGTGTGAGTTCTCAATCTTTACAAGTAAGCTTTTTCGTTGCGACTCGCCAAGCAATTTGTATCTTTAAATGTATCGTTGACTTTTGAGCGTTGTCCTTCCTTTCGATCGTTGAGTCACCCACTTTGAGGAGTGAAAAATGAGCCATAAAATTGGAACACCCGAATCGCATGATGCCGATGCCGTGTTATTGGAAAGTATGGGCTATCAGCAGGACTTGCACCGCCGCATGAGTAAATTTTCTAACTTTGCGGTGTCTTTTTCAATCATCTGTATTTTAGCCGGCGGCATTACTGCATTTCCGGCTGCCTTGGGGGCGGGTGGTGGTCTATCTGTCGGCTTGGGGTGGATTGTCGGCGCGGCGTTTGCAGTCGTAGTGGCATTGGCGATGGCACAGATTGCTTCGGCGTATCCAACTGCAGGTGGTTTGTATCACTGGGGTTCGATTCTGGGTAATAAAGGTTATGGTTGGTCGACCGCCTGGTTTAATTTGCTCGGACTGATTTTTGTCGTGGCCTCGGTGAATTTCGGTGTCTACGATCCGTTTTTCAAAACCTTGGTTGCACCCTTACTCGGATTTGACACCAGTGAGTGGGGGTGGACACAACAAGCGGGCTTTATTGCACTGTTCACCATCACGCAGGCGATTTTGAATCATAAGGCGGTTGGTTTAACAACTAAATTGATTGATATGTCGGGTTATTTAATTTTCATCATTGCGACTGTGTTGGTGATTGCGTTGTGGATGTATTCAACCACACCTGTCGATGTTTCGCGCTTATTTACATTTACGAATTTTACCGGTCAAGAAGGCAGCATGTGGCCTGAATCGTCCAATGGATTGATGGTGTTTTTGTCGGGTCTGTTATTGACGATTTACACCATTACCGGTTTTGATGCGTCGGCACATACCGCAGAAGAAACCCATAATGCAGCTGAAAACGTACCTAAAGGGATTGTCTCATCTGTATTGTGGTCTGCATTGTTCGGTTTTGCCATGATTGCAACCTTTGTATTGGTCATGCCCGATTTAGCGGAAGGGGTAAAAAACGGTATGGGATTTTTTGCCGCATTGCTCGGCAGTTTGCCAACAGGCTTGAAAGCAGTGTTGGGCATCGGGATTTTTATCGTAAACTATCTGTGCGCACTGGCCTGCATGATGTCGACGTCGCGTATGATGTACGCCTTTGGGACTACCCATGTCAAATATGCTCAAGTCTGTTGAACCTGTTC
Source organism: Formosimonas sp. (assembly GCA_044357705.1). GTDB lineage: Bacteria > Pseudomonadota > Gammaproteobacteria > Burkholderiales > Burkholderiaceae > Hydromonas. Next base: position 3,227 of record JBIKPB010000133.1, read on the forward strand.
AAAAAGCACCTGTTGCAGCCATTTGGGCAACGGCAATAGCAGCCTTTGTGGCCACTTTATATGGCGATGCGTTTAGTGTCCTGTCGACTGCTTGTGCCGTTTTTTTATACATTTCTTATATCATGCCCACTGCAGTTGGATTTTTTGTTGAAGGTAAAACTTGGACAAAAAAAGGACCGTTTAGTCTAGGTGGCTTATCCAAACCTATTGCTTTACTGGCCGTCATCGGCGGGTTGGTGTTGATTTTTGTGGGTATTCAACCGCCAAATGAAAAAGTACTGTATTTGATTGTTGGTCTATCAATTTTCCTGATTCTATTTTGGTGGGTTTTTGGCGAGCGCAATCGCTTTAAAGGGCCTCCAGTCATTAAATGAGTCGCTTGGATTGAATGTACGGGGTGAATAACAAAAAGCGAGCTTATTTCTTTTTGAGCATGGTTATTATCAGGAGCTCGTTTAAATGAAATTTCCCCCGACTGTTGGTTCGTTTTTATTTGATGGAGTCCAGAGCCCAGCATTGTTCGCCAAACGTCTTGGTAAGCGATATTGGATAAACCATCACCATGGGCTGGAGCCCAATCAGGTTTATTTGCGGGCAACGGTTTCCTTCTTTCAAGTAAAGGCTTATCCAGTGCAAAAATATGCTTGCTGGGTATTCCTAAGGCCAAACTGATTTGGTGCATTTCGTCAGCAAAGCCTTCTTTCACGTTATAAGTTGCATACCAACGCTCGGTCGGTGTGACCCCAGGAGTGTAATACCAGTTCGCAATATGTCCTCGAGAAGAGAAGTCCCAGCCACCAGAAAAAGAAATAATGCGTGCAAGAGATTCTTTTTTACCCAGATACTGGGCCATGCCCCCTTATGATTGACCTGAAACGGCAATTTTGTGCCACGCAGGTTGACCGTCTTTGAGGTATTGCTGCCAATGGCGCTGCACAAGCTTTTGTCATTGCGCTCATCAACAAAATATTTAAAAATAGAACACGTTTCATATAATTCCTGTGTTAGAAACCACCTTAACAGAAAAATACATACAGTGGCTTTGCTGACATGGTTTGTGATCAATTCTAAAACGGGCTTTTTCCTGAGGGTAAAATAAGTTCAAATAATGACACAAACCAAATAGCGGGTATAAACGTTAAACTGCATCTGATTTGACATACTTTCTGCGTATTCAATCTGTATTGTGCATCGGGTTTGGTAAAAGGGTATTTTTAACGTCAGTGATAGCTTATTGCTTGAGACATACCGCTTTTTTAGTGAAAAAGTTAAGAGATAAAAAAATGATCAAAATCAACTCAAAATGGGTGCGTCGGGGATTGGTGGTACTGGGTGTGCTGGTTGCAGCAGGATTGATTAAATATTTTTTCTTCCCCGCATCGACAGAAAATAATTACATCACTGCACCCGTGACCCGCATGGATTTAGAAGAAACCGTTTTGGCGACCGGGATTGTCAATGCATATAAGCAAGTGAGTGTGGGTGCGCAGGCTTCTGGGCAAATTAAAAGTCTCAATGTGAAACTCGGTCAAAAAGTCAGTAAAGGCGACGTTGTAGCCGTAATTGATCCGAGCACGCAAAAAAACACACTACAAACGGCTGAAGCAACGCTTGCCAGTAATCAGGCACAACTCGCTAGTAAGCAAGCGGCATTAACTAAAGCACAACTCGACTTTACGCGACAACAAACCATGCTTAAAGAAGGGGCGACCGCGCGTGAAAATTATGATGCAGCTAAAGCGACGTTGAATAGTGCTAAAGCCGATATCACACAAGCCACGGCACAAA
>JBIKPB010000233.1:0-2973 GCA_044357705.1 Formosimonas sp.
AGTCCAAAATTAGCGTAGATACCGCCAAACTCAATCTGGGTTATACCCAAGTGCTTGCGCCGATCGATGGTGTGGTGGTTTCTTTGGCCGTTGAGGAGGGGCAAACGGTGAATGCCAATCAATCGACACCGACGATTTTGGTATTGGCTCAACTCGATAAAGTCACGATTCGCGCAGAAATATCTGAAGGTGACGTGACTCGGGTCAAAGAAGGTATGCAGGTGTATTTTACAATTCTGGGTGACACTGCACAACGCTATAACACGATTTTGCGCTCGATTGATCCGGGACCGACGGCATTGACCAATGACAGTACGACGAAGATTTCATCCAGTACTTCGACGGCGATTTATTATTACGGAATGATGGATGTGCCCAATGAGGATCAAAAATTACGCATCGCGATGACCACTGAAGTTTCGATTGTTTTGAATGAAGCCAAGCAGGCTTTGTCGATTCCATCAACCGCTTTGGATAAGCGCAATGACAAAGGACAGTATCGCGTTCAAGTGATGGATAAGGATAAAAAACCAGTTGAGCGCTGGGTTGAAGTGGGTTTGAATAATAACGTCAATGCTGAAATCAAATCGGGACTGAACGAAGGCGAACAAGTCATTGTCAGCCAAAAAACTTCGGCGAGCTCGGATAGCAATACTTCCAGCACGCGTGTGCGTATGCCGCGAGGTATGTAAGCTCATGAGCCAAGCGTTATTAGAAATCCGCAATCTTTATCGTGAGTTTCCGGCTGGTGAGGAGACGGTTACAGTTTTAAAAGACATCGACTTGACGATTAATGCAGGTGAGATGATCGCGATCATAGGTGCTTCGGGTTCGGGTAAGTCGACCTTGATGAATATTTTGGGTTGTTTGGATCGCCCGACCCGTGGCAGTTACAGTGTGAACGGTCATCAAACGGGCGAAATGTTGCCGGATGAGCTGGCGAAACTGCGTCGTGAATACTTTGGCTTCATTTTCCAGCGTTATCATTTGCTGGCAGATTTAAATGCGGTGGGTAATGTTGAAATCCCTGCGATTTACGCGGGCTATACGCCACAAGAGCGACATGAACGCAGCAAGAAATTATTAGAGCGACTGGGACTGGCTTCGCGTTTAGAGCACAAACCGAGCCAATTGTCGGGTGGTCAGCAGCAGCGTGTGAGTATTGCGCGTGCATTGGTCAATGGTGGTGAGGTGATTTTGGCCGATGAGCCGACGGGTGCGTTGGACAGTCACAGTGGTCACGAAGTGATGAATATTTTGCGCGAGCTGCATGCAGAAGGCCATACAGTCATTATTGTCACGCATGATCCGAAAGTTGCTGAAAACGCAGATCGAATCATTGAGATCAGTGACGGCGAGATTATTGATGATCGGCTCACACGCACCGGTGTGTCTGATACTGAAAATGATGTAAACAGCACCCCTTTGGCCGCCCAAACCGATCATCCATCCACTTGGCGCAATACCGTAGATCGTTTGCTCGAGGCATCGACTATGGCGATTCGCTCGATGCTCGCGCATCGCATGCGCTCATTTTTGACCATGTTGGGGATTATCATTGGTATTGCTTCGGTGGTGTCTGTCGTGGCTTTGGGTGAAGGATCGCGTCAACGGATTTTGAAAGACATCAGTTCGATGGGCACGAACACGATTGATATTTATCCGGGCAAGGGATGGGGCGATCGTAAGGCGGGTTCGATCCATACGTTGACCCCCTCGGATGCAGATGTTTTATCACAACAAAGCTACGTCAATAGTGTAACCCCCGGTGTGAACAGTTCGGCAACGGTGCGACGTGGCAGTACCTCTGTGAGTGCTCAAATCAAAGGAGTCGGCGAGCAGTTTTTCCAAGTCAAAGGCTTGGGAATGGATTTGGGACAGGCGTTTGATCAAAAATCGGTGAAGTCTTATGCGCAAGAAGTGGTGATTGATCCCAATACGCGAAAAGCATTATTCAACGCTACAGAAAATCCGATCGGCCAAACGATTTTTTTGGGCAATGTTCCGGTGCGAATCATCGGTGTGAGCAAAGCTCAATCGGGTGGTATGGGCGTCGATGAAAATTTGAATATTTGGGCACCATATACCACGGTCATGAGCCGTTTGTTGGGACAGTCGTATTTAAGAAGCATCACGGTTCGCGTATCAGACGATGTTTTGAGCCAAGCTGCGGAGGAGGGCGTGACTAAGCTGATTATGCAGCGGCACGGCACGCAGGATTTTTATATTTCAAATAGTGACAGCATTCGTCAAACTATTGAAAAGACCACGCAAACCATGACCCTGTTGGTCTCGATGATTGCGGTGATTTCACTGATTGTGGGTGGGATCGGCGTGATGAATATCATGTTGGTGTCGGTTACGGAACGCACGCAGGAGATTGGTGTGCGTATGGCAGTTGGGGCACGACAGAGCGATATCATGCAGCAGTTTTTGATCGAGTCCGTTATGGTGTGTTTGTTGGGCGGATTTTTGGGTATTTTGTTGTCGTTCATGATCGGTCAAACGTTTGACTACTTCAGCAGTAATTTTTCAATGATTTTTTCCAGTAGTTCGATTTTGGCGGCCTTTACCTGTTCAACCTTGATCGGTATTTTGTTTGGATTTTTGCCTGCTCGAAATGCCGCTCAGTTGGATCCGGTTGTTGCATTAACGCGTGAATAAATCGATATGGAAAATATTTCATGAAACATTCTTTTAAGCCGCTTGTTAGCATTATTGCGGTCAGTATACTGGTTGCCGGCTGTGCGCATTCAGACTCAACTGATAAAGCACTTGCAACCATACAGTGGCCAGAACAGTGGCAACAAGGCAGCGTACATCCGACTTCATCTGCAGTAACTGACTCGAATCAAACTGCGGCGGATTGGTGGACGTTATTCAATGATCCGAAACTCAATCAATTGATTGAGCGCGCACGCGCACGTAACAATACTTTGGCTGTAGCGGGTTATAAATTACGTCAGGCGCAAT
>JBIKPB010000065.1:0-7918 GCA_044357705.1 Formosimonas sp.
CCCAATATAAAACCATTGAGTTGAAAGAATGCGATGCCATCAGCGTTTTTGATTAGTGTCCAGCCAAATGTATGAACGTAAAAGTCTCGCATGGCATTAAAGTTAGTCACGCCGAGCGTGATGAAACTAATGTGTTGTTGCATGTTTGGATGCGCCTCAGGTTGCTGTTTGATTGCTCACAATACAAAAAAACCGTTGAAAGCTCAACGGTTTTTTTGTTTATAACAACCCTTCATCAACCCATGTGTGCTGTTTTGTCATGATGATTTCTTGAGTGAGGGGACAATAAAATATGGATGTTGGGAGCGATTACAAAATTTCAGCGGCTTTAGAGAACTCCAAACGCGGACCGCGCGGGTAGTTGCCGCTTGGATCGCCATGACCGATGTTGATCAGGAAGTTGGATTTGTAGCGACCGTCAGGGAAGAATTCTTTATCGACCGCAGTATGGTCAAAGCCGCTCATTGGACCGGCATCTAAACCCATGGCGCGAACCGCCATAATGAAATAAGCGCCCGTCAAACTGCCGTTGCGAAATGCTGCGGTTTCTGTCAATTTAGGGTCGGCATCAAAGATGCCTTTAACGTCCATCGCGGGGAACAAGGTGGGCAGATGTTCTTGAAAATTGCTGTCGTAGGCGACGATGACGGTGACGGGGGCAGCCATTGATTTGGCTTGATTGCCTTCCATCATTAAAGGAATCAGGCGTTTTTTCGATTCCGTTGAGCGGACGAACACAAAACGGGCTGGTGATGCGTTGAATACCGTCGGTGCCATTTTGGCCAAATCATAAATCGCTTGCAGTTGTGCGTCGCTGATTGGCTCGTCGGTGAATTTGTTAAATGTACGGGCGTTGTTGAATAATTGGTCGAGTGCGGCTTGATCTAAAGCGGTCATGGGGGTGCTCCAAAGTAGTGTGGGGAATGATGCAACGGATGTGATTGTAGCGAGTTTGATCAGGGCGAAAAATAGAGCCTTTTGTAAAACAGTTTTTCAAAAACACGCTTAAACAAGCGTGTCGGATGTTTAAGCGCGGTAATATACCAAGATTCCTGCAGCGACGCACCAAAAGAGCGCGGATAAGATCAAAGCTGATGTGAGCGCCATTTTATCGACCAAAAAGTACGCCGCAATAAGATAAACCGCGTAAGGCAAAAGCGCCCACAGACCGAAAGCAATGGTGGCTTTGAGATCGGCTCGTGAGCGTTCAACGCCGACAATATAATGACTGATGAGCGCAAAACTCGGAAAAATCGGAATTAAACCGGCAATCAAAAAATAACGGCTGCGTGAAAATAATGCGATGGCGACGACGACCAGTGCGCCGAGCAGCGCTTTGAGTAATAAAGACACAGGTTTCCTTTATAAAAAATACGAGAAAATTAGCGGTTTACTTTTCTCGTGATGGTGAAGCAATATTTATCAATGCATCATGGATTTGCATTATTGAATCGAGTAAGCATTGCACTGAGAACAAGTACAGGCAGATTTTAGCCCAATCTCATCGGTTGAATCGTTTTTGCAATGCCCGCACCGCGCTTGCTGGTGTGCTTAAAGTGGGGCGTTGAGTGGCTGTTTGCACCACATCGGTCGCACGTGCCATGCTGAATTGCGTTAGCGCGATGACGTCGCAGCCTTGAGCCACCAATTCACGCGCGGCAGCCACGATCAATTGATCGTGTCGTTCACCGTCGCCTTGATTGAGTGCGTCCAAAGCACCGGCTGCGAGCGCAGTTTTGATTTTTGTGTCTTTAGGAAACTCTGCGGGCATGGAGTCTAACGTCGGTGCGAAACTTGCGATCAGTCCAATGGTTGCGTCGATATAGTTGGCGGTTTCATCAATCATCGCTTCGTTAGGCTTGAGCATGGGCAAGTCGGGATAGCGTTGCGCTACTGTATCGACACAAGAACCAAAAGCCGAGCAGGTAAAGAGCAATGCATCGCAACCTTGTGCGACAGCGTAATCAGCCAAGGTGATGAAGCGCTGATGCTTGGCTTCATCCAAGCCTCAACCTTGCGCTGCTAAGTCTAAGTCAGCGGATAAACTGTCGGTGACCAGCGACTGCTGTCGGCGGTGTGACGTATAAATGGCGGTGAAAAACGTGTGTGTGCGACATGCGATTCTCCTGTGAGTGGGGCAGTTTTCAAGCTGAAAAAAGTAGTCTTTTATTTTTTGTAAGCCTTAAAACAATTGTGCGGTGATAGGTGCGTGATCCGAGCGTGCGCGCCATTCTCGGCCGCTGTGTACGGCTGCTTGTTGAATCGTCAAGTTGCGCGTGTACAAACGGTCGAGTTTGAACCAAGGCAGTTGCGCGGGAAAGGTACGACCGACATGCTTGCGTTGTGCGTATTCAATCGCATCTTTGACGTTGAGATCGCGCGTCAATGCGGTATGAACGTGCAAGTTCCAGTCATTGAAATCGCCGGCGATGATCAAAGGCGCGTCATGTGGCACATGATTGTTGACCTCTCGAACCAGTGCGGCTGCTTGACGCACGCGACTGACTTTAAACAAGCCAAAGTGTGCGCAAATGACGTGTAAGTCGCCGTGCTTAGGGTGTTCGATAACGACATGCAAAATGCCGCGTTGCTCCAAACGATGATCAGAAACGTCGAAATTTTGCCAAGAATGAATGGGGAATTTAGACAAAATGGCATTGCCATGATGACCATGATCGTAAAATGCATTGGCGCCGTAAGCGTGGTATGGATAGTCTTCACCTTGTAAGGCTGCAAGCTGCGAATGTCCATGTTGCGTAATGCGCGAGGTGTTGACGTCTTGCACTTCTTGTAGACAAACGATGTCGGCTGCGAGTGTGGATAGTCCGGTTTTGAGCGAAGTGACACTGCAACCGCGGGTGAACGAATGACCTTTATGAATGTTGTAGGTCGCTACAGTAAACATGCCTGATTTCCAAAAGTGAGTGTAGATTCGAGAGCGATGAAGAATAGAAGCTGTTTTACGGAGCCGTGCAGCTTATTTTCAACCGGTTTTGTCATGAATAATCGATACAATCATCGTGTTGAACATCATGTCGCGCTTAAATTCGAGTGCGCACAGTGGCAATGTCAGCACACATTTTTTGTGCCGCATCCAATGTTCGTAAAGTGGCGCGACTCATTGCATCGGCGTCTGTAAATAGTAAACCATGTCCTGCAATTGCGTTGAGGTTTGTCCATTTGTGCCACATGTCCAAATCCTGATTGACGATGCCATTGGGGCTGGCCGTGATGATCAGCGCGGGATTTTTTTGCAACACGGTTTCAAGGTTTACTGTCGGTGCAGTGATCGGTAAGTCTGCGAATAAATTGGTTGCACCGCAACGTGATAATGCATCGTTGATCCAGCTGTCTCGGTTGAGCGTCATTAAAGGCGAGTGCCACACTTGATAAAACGCGCTCAAATTAGGTTGTGGTGCATCGTGCAATAACGTGATTTTGGAGTAGGCATTGACGATGGTTGGCGCTGCGTCTTTTTCTAAGCCTGTCAATTGAGCTAAGCGCATGAGCGACAACGGGATTTCGGGCAATGTGTGAATTTTCTGAAAGTAAACGGGGATGTGCAATTTCGCTAAAGCGGCAAGTTGCGCCGAGGAATTGCCACCTTGCCAGGCGATGATGATGTCGGGACGTAATGCGGCAACGGCTTCAAGATTGATGCTTTGATAATCCGCGATAATCGGAATCGTTTTGGCAGCCTCAGGGTAGTCGCTGCTACTGCTGGTACCGATAACTCGAGTTCCCGCACCGATGGCGAATAGGTTTTCGGTAATGGACGGTGCAAGCGAAACGATGCGTTGTGCCGGTGTATCCAGAGTAATGCTGTTGCCCAAGTCATCATGCACGGTCAGCGCATGTGAAGGTAGGGTTATGACCAGAACTAAACCCAAAAGCCATTGGCTGATTCGGATCATTTTGCCGTACCCGCTTGAGTCAGAAAGCTGACTTGGTTTAAACCGGCATTTTGCGCAGCGGCCAAAAGGTGGGCAACTTTGGCATAAGCCACTTTTTGATCGGCACGAATATGAATCGGCGTTTGTGCATTTTTTTGTGCTAATGTTTTTAAGTGACTCGATAAATCAGCTTCAGCAACCGGACTTTGATTGATGAAAAATTGACCTGTCGCATCAATGGATAAAATGGTCGGTGTTTGTGCAGCACTGGCTTGGGTGGCTTTTTCTGCAGGCAAGTTGACTTTAACTGAGTGAGTCAATAGCGGCGCCGCCATGATGAAAATCACCAACAAAACCAGCATGACATCGACCATCGGGGTCACATTGATTTCGGCCATTGGACGATGCGGGCGATTTTTGGAAAAGTTAAATGCCATGATGGACTCTTAATTATTGGGTCTTGTGGTGATTGTTTAAAATGTCGTGTGCGAAGGCTTCGATCTCAGTTTGATAACCTTGATTGCTTCGACTGAAGAAGTTATAAGCAAACAGTGCCGGCAACGCGACAGCCAAACCGGCTGCGGTCATAATTAAGGCTTCGCCCACGGGGCCTATGATGTTGCTGATTTCCAATTGACCTTCTGCAGCAACGCTGGTCAGCGTGCGGTAAATGCCCCAAACTGTACCGAGTAAACCGACAAACGGTGCGCTTGATGCAATCGTGGCGAGCAAGGTCAAGCCCTGTTCCAAGCGATGATTGGCTTGACGCACAGCGTGAGCGAGTTTACGTTCCAATGTGGTGGTATCGGCTTCGTTATGCGCGAGCTGAGCCATTGGGGTAAGCAAGCGTTCGCGATCAAATGCTGTCAGAGCAGCGATTTGCGAGTCGGCTTCGGGCGCTTGCCAAAAAGCGGTCAGGCCGCGTGACATTTGACGCAAGCGATTGAACATCGAGAAACGCAGGAAAATCACGCCCCACGTTAGGATGGACATGATGAGTAAAACAATCGCGGTGAAGTGCGTGACGCCGTCGCCTTGCGACCAAAAATGGGGGAGATTGAAAGTGCTTTCCATAATGCTCGATCGATAAAAGTTCAATGAAGAAAAGGTAGCCTTGATCGGCAGCAAAAAGCCCAGCTGCTACTGGGCTTTGATTACGATTTGAGACCCAACACATCTTGCATGTCAAATAAGCCGGTCGGGTGTTGTGCTAAAAACAAAGCCGCGCGCATTGAGCCGGTGGCATAAGTCGTTCGGGAAGACGATTTGTGTGAGATCTCAACACGATCACCGTTGCCTAAAAACATGACGGTATGATCACCAATCACGTCGCCACCGCGAATCGTTGAGAAACCGATGGTCGTGTCATCACGTACACCTGTTACACCTTCGCGCCCATAAATTGCACACTTGTTCAGATCACGACCAAGCGCTTTAGCCACTACTTCGCCCATTTTGAGTGCAGTGCCCGATGGTGCATCAACTTTGAGGCGGTGGTGAGCTTCAATGATTTCGACGTCATAACCCGTGTTGAGAATTTTGGCGGCGAGCTCCAGAATCTTGAGCGTGGCATTGACGCCGACGCCCATATTCGGTGCAAAAACTATGCCGATAGATTGGGCAGCCGTGTTGATACTGGCTTTGCCAGCCTCATCAAACCCAGTCGTACCGATGACTGCGTTGACTTTGTATTTTACACATGCCTTCAAATAGTCCATCGTGGCTTCTGGGCGTGTAAAATCAATCAGGCAGTCCGCATCGACAAGAGTCGCTTCAATATCATTGCTGATCAGAACGCCAGTTTTTTGCCCTAAAAACTCCGCTGCATCTCGACCGATCGAATCACTTTGGGGAGAGGTCAGCGCGCCGTGCAATGTGATACCTGAAGTATTTAGTGCCGCTTCAATCAACATGCGTCCCATACGTCCGGTCGCACCTGTAATTACCAACTTGAGCATTATTTTTTCACTTCTTCTACGGGTAAATCACGTTCGATTTTGACGGCAACGTCATTGGCAAACCATACGGTAATGCGGCGTTGCTCATGAGATTGGTAGTGTTTTTGATAGGTGTAAATATAATCCCAACGATCCGCATGGAAAATGTCGGCCAAAACAGGTGAGCCGACCGCACTGGTGATCTCATTGCGGCTCATGCCTTGGCGGATCAAATCAAGGCGATCTGCTTCAATCAAATTGCCTTGCTGAACCGGCGCGACATAGGGGAAGTTAATACATGCAGAAAGCGCCAGCGTGGCGCTCGCAGCGAGTATGAGTGTGCGAAAAGTCTGCTTCATTTAGTATCCTTGTTTTAACTATCTAGGGCAAATTTGCTGTAAGATTACCATAAATTCATACACGTAGGCGGTTTGCCAAGCAAAAACCGCCATTCTTTTGGAACATAAATGGACAAAACAAGCGAACTTAAGAGCAGTGGTTTAAAAGTGACTTTGCCGCGCCTGAAGATTCTCGAACTCTTTCAAAACAGTGTTGCCAGTGGTGAGCGCCATCTCAGTGCAGATGATGTTTATCGTGTGTTGATGAACGAACATATGGACATTGGTTTGGCGACTGTTTACCGCGTACTGACTCAATTTGAGCAAGCAGGTTTGTTGGTGCGTCGTAACTTCGAGTCTGGTAAAGCCTTGTACGAGTTGAACGAAGGCGAACCGCACGATCATTTGTTGTGTTTGAGTTGCGGTAAGGTCGAGGAGTTTACCGATCCACAAATTTATGAGCGTCAAACTGAAATCGCTGAAAAATACGGTTACGTCTTGCACGAACGTGCCATGAGTTTGTACGGTCTGTGCACGGAATGTCAGACCAAAGTCAAACGCCGTTAACCGTTGTCGGATTCAAACGAAGCCGCCCATTTGTAACTTGCATGGGCGGTTTTTTTATTGAGCTATTGTGTTTTACCTTATGAAAAAAAATATCAACCGTCGCTTCAGTGTTGCGCCCATGTTGGATTGGACTGATCGGCATTGTCGGTTTTTCCATCGCCAGTTGTCGCGTCATGCGTTGCTATACACCGAAATGATCAATGTCAATGCGATTTTGCGCGGCGATGCGGCGCGGCATTTGGATTTCGATGCGTGCCAGCATCCTGTGGCTTTGCAAGTCGGCGGTTCGGATGTACCGGCGCTTGCTGAGTGCGCGAAAATTGCGCAAAATTGGGGCTATGACGAAATCAACATCAACTGTGGTTGTCCGTCGGAGCGTGTACAAAGTGGTTCATTTGGCGCGTGTTTGATGGCGGAACCGAATCTCGTTGCCGATGCGGTCAAGGCCATGCGTGATTCGTGTGACATCGACGTGACGGTCAAGCATCGAATCGGTTTGGATAAAAATGAATCTTATGAGTTTGTGCGTGATTTTGTTGGTCAGGTCGGCGCTGCGGGCTGCTCGACGTTTATCGTTCATGCGCGTAATGCGTGGCTGAAAGGCCTGTCGCCGAAAGAAAATCGCGATATCCCGCCCTTGCGCTATGAAATGGTACATGCGTTGAAATGTGATTTTCCTGAGTTTGAATTCATCATTAATGGTGGCATTGCGACGTATGAGTCGGTCGCCGAGCAGCTGCAATCGGTTGATGGCGTTATGGTCGGACGACAGGCTTATCATGACCCCTATTGGTTGACGCAGATCGATCAACAGGTTTTTGGTGAAGAGTCACCGGTGTCAACACGGATTGAGATTTTGACGACATTAGAAACCTATGCCCGTCAACAAATCGCCATCGGTGTGCCGTTGCGCACGATGATCAAACATTGGTTGGGTTTGTTTCATGGCGAAACAGGCGCACGTGCATGGCGACGACATCTATCCGATCCGAAAGTATTGGCGACCAACGATCCGAGCTGTTTGTGGTTTGGGATTAAAGAAAATGATTACGTCGGATGAGTCCGTTGATCTTGAAAATAAAACGCCTGCTTTGAGTCGCAGGCGTTTTTTGCTTTATCATTGTCGATCCATTTGATGAGACAACAATTGCGTCACACTTTTGGCGCCGCGTCCAACCAAACG
>JBIKPB010000066.1:0-7880 GCA_044357705.1 Formosimonas sp.
GGCTCGGTTCAATACGCCGGTTTGCGAGGGCTTGTGCAACGCATGTGTGGCCGAATTACTGGCGCAGGGCGTGGCCGAAGATGATATTTTGTACATCACGGTTCCCGGTGCCTTAGAGATTCCATTGGCGTTGCAAATGCTCGCGCAAACTGAAGAGTTCGATGCCTTGATCGCACTCGGTGCGGTGATTCGTGGCGAGACTTACCATTTTGAACTGGTTTCTAATGAATCAGGCGCAGGTATTACCAAAGTCGCTTTGGATTTCAACATGCCGATCGCTAACGCGGTTTTGACGACTGAGAACGATGAACAAGCACTCGCACGCATGACCGAAAAAGGTGCCGAAGCGGCACGCGTCGCGGTTGAAATGGCTTGTTTGTACGAAGGCTTGGATGCATTTATGGGCGGCAATGCAGTTGAAGACGAAGATTGATCGATTCAGATTCGATTGGCGAGACAAAATTGGCCAATGTATTTTGTGTGAAGGCATGATTATTAAAAGCAAGTGGTAAAGCCCAAGTAAATTGCTTGGGCAAATTGAGAGGTTATTATGAAAAGTGCGCGCAGACGTTCGCGTGAGTTGGCGGTGCAGGGTTTGTATCAGTGGTTGGTGACGCAGGGTGATGTTGGCGCGGTTGATGCGTTTGTTCGCGAGACGCCGGATTTTCACAAAGCCGATGAAGCGTATTACAAAGTTTTGTTTAAAGGTGTAGTGGCTTCCAACGATGCGTTACGCGAAGCGATTACGCCGTTCATTGATCGCCCGATTGCTGAGTTGAGCCCTGTTGAGCATGGTGTATTGTTGGTCGCCGCGTATGAATTGCAAAACGAATTGGCGGTGCCTTATAAAGTAGTGATCAATGAAGCGGTCGAAATCACCAAGAGCTTTGGCGGTACCGATGGTTTTAAATACGTCAACGGTGTACTCGACAAACTCGCGGCGGTGACGCGCGCAGTTGAGATTCAAGCCGCGACTTAACGCTTAAAAGCACAATGACTGCGGTGCGTGATCCAGAAATTGGCGGTGAGTTTGAACTCATTCGCCAATTTTTTACAAATCCAAGCCAACATGCGCAAGTGGATTTGGCTGTCGGAGATGATGCGGCATTGTTTCGAATTGCCGAAGGCCAGCAATGTGTCGTTACCTCGGATTTGTTGGTCAGCGGGCGACATTTTTTTGCCGATGTCGCTCCGCGTGATCTGGGACATAAAGCTTTGGCGGTGAATTTGTCGGATTTGGCCGCGATGGGTGCCGAGCCGGTTGGTTTTACACTGTCATTGGCTTTGCCTGACGTTGATGCCAATTGGTTAAGTGAGTTTAGCGCAGGTTTATTGGCGTTGGCGTGCGAATATAATTGTGATTTGATTGGTGGTGACACCACGCGCAGCGAGCTTTTGGTGATTAATATTACGGCGTTTGGTCAGGTGCCGATGGGAGCTGGTATTCGTCGTGATGGTGCTCAAGCGGGCGATGATGTTTGGATTTCAGGCCATTTGGGTGAAGCGGCTTATGCGCTCGATTTGATGCGAAACGCACTTCAGCCCTCGATTTTGAGTGAGATTCGTCATCGTTTGGAGCGCCCGATACCGCGTGTTAAGTTGGGTTTGGCCTTGCGTGGCGTGGCCAGTGCGATGTTGGATCTGTCAGATGGTTTGGCGAGTGATTTATTGCATATTTTGAAAGCGTCGGATCTCAGCGCAACAATTGATGCGGACACTTTACCTTTGTCGACGGCGTTGTTGTGTTTGCCTACTGAACAGGCATGGCGCTATGCGTTGACGGGTGGTGATGATTATGAGCTTTGTTTTACCGCGCATAGCAACATGCGGGAACGCATCATGGCAATTGCAGAATTACAGGACATACGATTGACTCGGATCGGTGCGATTAAACGTGGGTCGCCAAAAATCAATTGGCAGAGCACAAACGCACCACAATTATTGGATAATATGCGGCAATGGATGGGTTATAACCATTTCCCGAAAGGATTATGATGCAAACACGTTTTCAATGGATGTTGGTTCATCCAGCGGCGATTATCGCGCAAGGTGCCGGTTCGGGCTTGCTGCATCCCGCTTCCGGTACTTGGGGTACTTTGGTCGGTTGGGTTTTATTTGTATTTTTAAGCCAAGTTTTGACGCCGATGACGTGGATTGTTTTCCTTGCAGTGACATTCCCCATCGGGGTTTGGGCCTGTCATGTGACGGGCAAGCAACTTGGCGTGCATGATGACTCATCGATCGTGTTTGATGAAATGTGGGCGATTTGGCTGGTCTTGTTGTTTGTAATGCCCGCACCGTTTTGGCAGCAGGTGGTGGCGTTTGCATTGTTCCGCTTGTTTGATATTTGGAAGCCTTATCCGATCCGCATTGTTGACGAAAAATGGAGCGGTGGTTTGGGCGTGATGCTTGATGATGTTTTGGCGGCGTTTTACGCATTGCTGGTGTTTTCGGTCGGTAAGCAATTTTTCGTATGGGTGATGGCATGAGTCCGGACATGATTGCGCGTTTGATGACTTTGGCTGATCGCTTGAATTCGCTCGGTTGGAAAATGGGTACGGCAGAATCATGTACCGGCGGCGCGATTGCGCGTGAAGTCACCGAGTTGCCGGGAGCGAGCAGCTGGTTTGCCGGTGGCGTAGTGGCCTATGACAATGCGATCAAACAAGACTTATTGCGTGTCAGTTCTGAGACTTTGTGGGCACATGGCGCGGTCAGTAATGCTGTAGTGGCGCAAATGGCGCAGGGTGCTTTGCGGGTTTTGCATGCCAACATCGTGGTTGCAGTGAGTGGCATTGCCGGTCCGGGCGGTGGCACACCTGAAAAACCAGTGGGCACGGTTTGTTGGGCTTGGGGTTGGCGCGATGCGTATGGCACGACTCATACGCGTACACATACCGAGGTGATCGCTGGTTCGCGTAGCGATGTGCGTCAGCGTACCGTCGAGTTGGCGTTGGATGGTTTGATTACCGTGTGTGATTACGTCAAAATCAATCAGCCTACTCCTGAGAATCTGCTCGCCTAATGCAATGTCGTGCAGGTTGTGCTGCGTGTTGTATTGCACCGTCGATTAGTAGCGCGATTGTTGGTATGCCGCATGGTAAGCCGGCGGGTGTTAAATGCATTCAGTTGGATGATGATTTGCGTTGTAAAATTTTTAGCGATCCACGCCGCCCCAAAGTTTGCGCCAGTTTAAAGCCGAGCTTGGAGATGTGTGGTGGTAATCGCGAATACGCGATGGTTTTTTTGAGTCAATTAGAGCGTGCAACTGCGACGCATTAAAAAGTGAATGATATGTTTCGATTAATTAAATGGTTGATTGCGTTGGCGGTGATTTGCGGTCTTGTATTGGTCGGTTGTCAATCTTTAGGTACGGATAAAACCTTCCGTGTCAGCCAAGGACAATTGCAAAAACTGGTCAACCGAAATTGGACGACGACGGCTGAAAAGTTGGCACGATACAATGTGACCATTGCATCGCCGACAATCGATATGCAACCCAATGAGCAGCGTATTGGTGCTGTTTTTGATGCGTATGTTGACTTGGGCTTGCTCAAGGTTGAAGGCGTCATGCATATTTCCGGTCAGCCTGCGTATAGCGAAGAAAAAGGCGCTGTGATGCTGAACGACATGCGAGTAGATCGATTTGAAGCAAAAAATTTGCCGGATGGTCTTGTTAAATCCCAAGCACAAAAAATGCTCACCAAGAGCTTTGGCATTGACTTGCCGATTTATGAGGTAGCGCCAGAGAAATTATCATTTGCGGGTAAAAAATGGATTCCACAAACCATCAATGTTGAGCGCGATGGTCTGGAAATTACTTTGGCGCCCAAATAAAGATTTGAAGCTATTGAGATAACCCAATTAGAAAGCCTGTATAAACATGTTGACCTTTCAAGAAACGATTTTAACCTTACAAAACTATTGGAATGCGCAAGGCTGCGCATTGCTGCAACCGTACGATTTAGAAGTCGGTGCAGGTACCAGTCATACCGCCACTTTTTTGCGTGCCATCGGTCCTGAGCATTGGCGTGCTGCGTATGTACAGCCATCGCGTCGCCCGAAAGATGGACGCTATGGCGAAAATCCAAACCGTTTACAGCATTATTATCAATATCAGGTGGTGTTGAAACCTGCGCCAGAGAATATTTTGGATTTGTACTTGGGTTCGCTGAAAGCCTTGGGATTGGATTTACAAACCAATGACATCCGTTTTGTCGAGGACGATTGGGAAAATCCGACTTTAGGTGCATGGGGTTTGGGTTGGGAAGTTTGGCTCAACGGTATGGAAGTGACGCAATTCACGTATTTCCAACAGGTGGGCGGTATTGACTGCAAGCCGGTTTTGGGCGAAATCACCTACGGCATCGAGCGTTTGGCGATGTATTTACAGCAGGTCGAAAATGTCTACGATTTGATCTGGACACGCTGGGAAGAAAATGGTGTGACGCATGAGTTGACCTACGGTGACGTGTTTCATCAAAATGAAGTGGAGCAGTCGACTTATAACTTCGAATATTCGAATGCCGAAGTTTTGTTCCGTCATTTTAACGAATACGAACGCGAAGCTAAAGTGTTGATGGGTGTTAATCCTGATAACAATGAAGCAGACGAAAATGCGCGTAAGCTCGCATTACCTGCTTATGAACAAGTGCTTAAAGCCGCACATACCTTTAATTTGCTTGACGCACGTGGTGCGATTTCGGTCACTGAGCGCGCCGCATACATTGGTCGTATTCGCAACTTATCGCGTTTGGTCGCACAAGCGTATTATGAGTCGCGCGAAGCATTGGGATTCCCCATGCGCCCTGCACCGATTGAGTTGAACGCAAAATTGGCATAATGCCGCGGACGCTACGCTTGGCTTTTCTTGCGCTGATTTTGCCACCGTTGTTCTGGTCGGGTAATACGGTGTTAGGGCGGCTGACGGTGAATCATGTCCCGCCGCTGACTTTAAACGCACTGCGTTGGGGTTTGGCGGCGTTATTATTTGTGCGCCATTTGCGTACAAGCATTTGAAGGCGGACTGGCCCATACTGTGGCAATATCGCAGGCGTGTATTGGGCTTGGCATTATGTGCGGCGACGGGTTATAACTCTTTTTTGTATTTGGGTTTACGCAGTACCTCTATTGTTAATGCTGCATTGATTAATGCCACAACGCCTGCGGTGGTTGGTATATTGTCCGCGGTGTTGCTCAAAAATAATCTGACCCGAATGCAATTTTTTGGGGCGTTGTTGTCGATCTTGGGCGTACTGCAAATTGCAGTGCGCGGTGAATGGGTGAGTTTGGCGCAGCTTGGCTTTAAATATAGCCGATGTTTATATTTTTATTGGTGTGGCGCTGTATGGCTTGTATACGCTGTTGTTGCGTTTTGCGCCTAAAGTGCACGCGTTCAGTTTTATGCAGGCGATTTTTGTATTGGGTACCATCGGAACATTGGTTTGGATGATGTTTTATCACCTGCTGAGTTTGGGTTCCTTGCTCATTACTGCACCAGTTGGTGATATTGTTCTGCCGATATTGTACATCACGATTTTTGCCTCTATTGGTGCGACATTTTTTTGGAATTACGGTGTTCAGCATGTCGGGGCAATTCGTGCGGGTTATTTGGTGAATCTGATTCCGGTGTTTAGCATTATCTGGGCGCTCTTCTTGGTGGGTGAGTTGATTGAGCTATACCAAATTGTCGGGATGATTTTGGTGTGTGCTGGAATTGGTATGGCGTTATTCAAAACTCAAACGAGTTGAGTACGCAAATATTGTGTATTTGCAGTTAAAAAGGCAGAAATATGTTGATTGTTGATGATAAAATTTTGCTCCAACTTGATACGAGTGTTGTGGCAACAGAAGATGTGCGTGGTTTGAATTGTCCATTGCCGATATTGCGTACAAAAAAAGCATTGGCGAAAATGGAGGGCGGTCAATTGCTGAAAGTATTGACCACGGACAAAGCTGCGGTGACGGATTTGACTGTGTTTGCCAAGCAAACAGGACATACGCTTAAAGCGCAGAGCGAAAACGACGGTGAAGTGGCGCACTATATTGAAAAACGAGTCGAATCGAATTTAAAGTGAAACTTAAAATCTAAACACCAATTTTTTGGGTCAAGTAAATGCGGCAGCTAAAATCCGCAAATCAGTGTAAAACTAAAGGGGCAAGACATGAGTAAAAGAGGGATTTTTAACGGACTAAAACTGGGCGTTGTAAGTGCATTGGTGCTCACGTTGAGCGCCTGTGTTGAGATTAAATCGGATGCCAAAGTCAGCAGCGACGCAAAAGTTCATTTCACCACCACTTATGATGTGTCGAAAATCATCACGATCATGCAAATGAATAACAAAGGCAGTGCGGATGAGATGGCAAAGAGCCTGAGTTGTGAAAAAATGAATGAGCAGTTGACCAAAGAGTACAGCTGTAAAGACTTGGGTTTGGGTAAGTTTGCGGTGTCGGGTGAGTTTGCCGGTGACGCGACCAATGGTGTGACCATCGATGCAGATAAAAACCAAATTTCGGTAGATACAGTCCAGTTGTTTAAAAAAGTTGCGGATTTAAATCCAAAAAAACAAGCAGAAGCCAATCTTGATTCTGCCAGTGCGATGATGCAGAAAGAACTGGTACCTGTGGCGGCGGATCAAGCGGCGCAGTATAAGCAAATGGGAATGGTCTTGGCCTTGACGGTGACGATGCCTGCAGAGGTTTTAAGCATTGACGGTACGGAAGCGAAAGATATTAAAGAGAATGCGGTTGCCGTGAACTTTATCGATGTCGCAGGTAAAGATCATTATCTGGTGACCAGTAAGATGAACAAAAATAATATCTGGAAAAAAATCCTGTTGGTTTTGTTGGCGATTGCGCTAATTTTGGGTGCTGTCTTATTTTTGTTCAAACGCAAAAAGCCGCGCTCGCCTAAAGCGCCTGCCCCGACTGCACCTGTCGCGCCGATCACTCCCTCGCCAGCCTCAGCAAATGAGACTGAAACTAAGGTTGATGTTGAAACGGAAGTGGTTGAAGTGCTCGAAAAGACTGAGTTTAAGGGTGAAAATTCTGAGCCAAAAGTCTGATATTTAAAATATTGATGCGTTCGCCCGATGATTCGGGCGAACGTTTTTTTATTGTGGAATGCTATGCCTAATTGGTTGAATCAGGAAGTTTTATACGCCTATTCCGTCCCTTTGTTTGTCGTCGTGATTTTAATCGAGGCGGTTTATTCCTACGTCCATCGGCGTGGTTTATACCGCACCACGGATACGCTTAAAAGTGCTTATTTTGCGTTGATCAATATTGGTTTAGACCTTGTCATGAAAGGGTTTTCTTTTTTCATGCTGGGTTGGGCTTATTCACATCGTTTGTTTGAGATCGAAAATATCTGGTTGTATTGGTTATTGTTGATCCCATTGCAAGACTTGGCGTATTACGTCCACCATTATATGGATCATCGCTGCCGCTTTTTTTGGGCAGTACACATCACACATCATAATTCGGAGCAGTTCAACATCACCACGGGTTTTCGCTCACCGGTTTTTCAACCACTGTATCGGTATTTTTATTTTATGCCGTTGGCCTTTATGGGCTTTACGCCGTTGCACATCATGTTTGCGTATTCTGCCAGTCAAATTTACGGCACTTTAGTGCATACGCAAACCATCCATAAAATGGGGTTTTTAGAGCATTTCATGGTGACGCCATCACATCATCGTGTGCATCACGCGATCAATGTTCCGTATTTGGATCGCAATATGGGTATGTTGTTGATTGTTTGGGATAAGCTGTTTGGCACGTTTGCCCCCGAAGGCTTGGATCCTGAACCCGTGCGTTTCGGATTGGTGACTCAGTTGACCGAAGCGCAAAAAAATAATTTGGTCACATCGGTCACGCAT
>JBIKPB010000067.1:0-7791 GCA_044357705.1 Formosimonas sp.
ATGTTAAACTCATGGCTTATTTCCTTTATTGATTGTCATGACTACTTATACCCCACCGATTTGGCACAAGCCGGATGGCACACCTCTTGCGTGCGTTGAAAAAATTAAAGTACTTAATGAGAATTTGGACGAATTACGCCAGTTGGCGCAAGACGCTTTGGATGATGCGATTTTGATGGGTGGAACCGAAACTCAGATCCGTAGCGCATTGATCGACTTGGTCAACAATTTGGTATCGAACTATCCCGAGTATAAGTAATGCTTCAATACACATTAGCGTTAAATGACGGATTTGATTAACGTCTTAATCAAAGTTCATTTCGGTTTGGTTGAGTGTTCGTTCGAGCTGTAACAAACTCTTTTTCGCTGCTAATCCGCCTGCATAGCCTACGAGGTCACCGTTACTGCCAGCGATTCGATGGGCAAGGTACAAAAATCGAGATTGGATTGGCACCATTCGCTGCTGCTACAGCGCGAACGGCTTTTTCCTTATTCATGCGTTTGGACAAGTCTAAGTAACTTGAGGTTTGTCCGAATTTAATTTTAAGCAACTCGGTGCAAACTTCCTTTTGAAACTCCGTGCCGATCATCAGCAGTGGAACCGAAAACACGGTTCTTTTGCCGGTAAAGTAGGCATCCAATTGAGCAATCGCGGCTTCGTGTACGGGGGGGTGTTCAGCATAAGTTGTATTCAGACGCTTAAATAATCGCTCATCTACTTGAATGCGTTTTTGCCGATATTTCCAATCGGCTAATACCAGTTGATCATTGTATTCGCCCAACAGGAGCTCGCCCACTGGCGATTTGTAGGTGTGAATGTGAATACTCATGGTTTATTCGTCCGTTTTTAACCGTTCTTTCGTGCCTAGAGCCAAACTTAATTTGGCGCACCTTTAAGAATCCAAGCTACTAAATAATTTGCCTCATCAGGTGTGAGTTTGGTTTTCTGCGGTGGCATCGCCACTGCACCAAAACTACCGGCACCACCTAAGAGTATTTTGGTGGCCAAGCGATCGGCTGCAGCACCATCGCCTTTATATTTGTCAGCAATGTTATGCCAAGATGGACCGACCATATTGCCGGTTGCGTTATGACAGGCAATGCAGTTTTTAAGGCTGGCAAAAGCGGCTGGCGGCGGCAGCGGCACGATCGGTTGTATGGTTGAATCTGATTTGGGTGCGGATTCGCCGCAAGCCGTGAGTAACATAATGCCAAGCAAAACCAATAAACCAGTCGAATGACGCATAAAAGCCTTGAGGTTGAGGTTGAAAATTTGGGATGTCGATCAAAAGTCGGCTATTCAGCAAAATTTTGTCATCTATATCTTTATCGCAGAATTGAACAACGCGGCATGATCGGCGTTGTCTCATGTAGGCTCTGAAAACAACCATAATTTTTATGTGGGCAATTATAGCGACAAATCTACTGCGGGGGCGTGTAAGTACGCCGCAAATGCCGCTTTTCGGGTAAAATGGCGCTCAATGCCCATTACATTAAGCACTGCAACAAAGTTTTATAGGTCGCCACCTGTTTGTAAGCATGAGCGGCCTATTTGTATTTTGAGCGTGCAAGGAAAAATACCTCATGAATGCTCCGTTAAATCCCAATTTCGCTCAGATCGCTACGCCGTCAGCCGCATTGACCGAGCTGCTCGAGCCGTCACGCATGCGCGAGATTCCATACAACTACACTTCGTTTTCGGATCGTGAAATCATCATTCGACTGTTGGGTGATGAGGCGTGGAGTTTGGTGTTAGATTTACGGGGTGAGCGCCGTACTGGTCGCAGCGCGCGCATGTTGTACGAAGTTTTGGGCGATATTTGGGTGGTCAATCGCAATCCGTATTTGCAAGACGATTTGCTCGATAACCCTAAGCGCCGCGCCGCATTGGTTGAGGCGCTCGATCATCGTCTGAACGAAATTGCTAAACGTCGTGTGATTGATTTGGTCGCAAATTCTGACGAAGCCTCACAAGCACGCTCGGCGAAGGTTGAGATTTTGGTCAAGTTAGCGCAAAAAGCAGTTGCCGATTTTGCGCAGCAGTTCCGCGATATGTATGACTTGCGCCAATCGGCACGGTCGAAATTCGCCAAACACACCAGCAAAGGCAATATCAAATTCGACGGTTTATCGCGGGTCTCGCACGTCACCGATGCAACCGACTGGCGCGTCGAGTATCCGTTCGTCGTGCTCACGCCCGATACCGAAGCCGAAATGGCCGGTCTCGTGCGGGCGTCGATCGAATTGGGTTTGACCATCATTCCTCGCGGCGGCGGCACAGGTTATACCGGCGGTGCGGTGCCACTTGATGCACGCTCGGTCGTGATCAATACTGAAAAACTCATTCAAATTCAGCCGGTGCAAATGTGGCGCGGCTCGATGATGGATGTTGACGTTGCGACGATTGAAACCGGTGCGGGCGTTGTCACGCGTCGCGTCGAAGAAGCAGCCAAAAAAGCCGGTTTGGTGTTCGCGGTCGATCCAACCAGTGCCGATGCATCGTGCGTCGGCGGTAACGTCGCGATGAATGCGGGCGGTAAAAAAGCCGTGTTGTGGGGCACTGCGCTTGATAATCTGGCCAGCTGGCGCATGGTCAATCCGGATGGCGAATGGCTCGAAGTCACGCGACTTGATCACAACATGAGCAAGATTCACGATGCGCCGTTCGCACATTTTGAAGTCGTGCGTTTTTCAAGTGACATGAAAAAAGAGCTCGGTCGCGAGACGCTCGTGATCGAAGGCTGTAAATTCCGTAAAGAAGGACTCGGTAAAGACGTGACCGATAAATTTTTATCGGGCTTGCCAGGCGTACAAAAAGAAGGCTGCGATGGCTTGATCACCAGCGCGCGTTGGGTGCTGCATCGCCAATACGCATTTACACGCACCGTCTGCTTGGAGTTTTTCGGTCAAGCGCGCGAGTCGATTCCATCGATTGTCGAGATTAAAGATTATTTGTTTGAAACTGCCAAAACAGAAGGCGGCGCAACATTGGCTGGTCTGGAGCATTTGGACGAGCGTTACCTGCGCGCGGTCGGTTATGCGACCAAAAGCCGTCGTGGTGATTTGCCTAAAATGGTGTTGATTGGCGACATCGTGGGCGATAACGAAGACTCGGTTGCCCATGCGACATCAGAAGTTGTGCGCATGGCGAACACGCGCACCGGCGAGGGTTTTGTCGCGGTGGCGGAAGATGCACGTAAGAAATTCTGGCTCGATCGCGCGCGAACAGCGGCGATTGCACGCCACACCAATGCGTTTAAAGTCAATGAAGACGTGGTGATTCCGTTACCGCGTATGGGCGAGTACACCGACGCGATCGAGCGCATCAATATTGAATTGTCGAGTAAGAATAAACTCAAATTGCTTGCGGCTTTGGAAAACTATTTCCACGGCGATTTGCCGATTACCAAAAATGAAGAAGAGCACGACAGCAGCGTCAACAAGGCCGAGATTTTGCGCGAGCGTGATGACGATGCGTTGCTGTTGTTGGCGCGTGTGAAAACCCGTTGGCAATTCTGGATGACGCAAATCGACGTGCAGTTGAGTGATGTGCTTGAGCAGGCGGTTGATTTTACTGAGCCAGCGCAAATTGCGTCGTTGCGCGAACGTTTGGCGCGTGAGCCTGAAGTCAAGGTTTTTGATGTATTGCAAGACCGCACGATTCGGTTGTCGTACAAGCGCGAAGTACGCGCCGAGTTGCGCCGCATTTTTACCGGTTTGTCTTTTACGCAAATATTGGATGAATGCACGCAATTGCACCAGAAAGTTTTGCGCTCGCGCGTTTTTGTCGCATTGCACATGCACGCTGGTGACGGCAACGTGCACACCAATATTCCGGTCAACTCGGATGACTACGAAATGCTGCAAGAGGCGAACGAAGCAGTCGCGCGAATTATGCAAATCGCACGTGATTTGGATGGTGTGATTTCCGGTGAGCATGGTATTGGTATTACCAAACTTGAGTTTTTGACTGAGGAAGAGCTTGCACCGTTCCGTGCTTACAAACACAAAGTTGACCCACATGGTTACTTTAACCGTGGCAAACTCATGCCCCACGCGGATTTACGCAATGCGTATACACCGTCGTTCGGCTTGATGGGTTCCGAGTCATTGATCATGCAGCAATCCGACATTGGCGAAATCGCGGCGAGCGTGAAAGATTGCTTGCGTTGCGGTAAATGTAAGCCGGTGTGCTCGACGCATGTGCCGGCAGCGAATTTACTCTACTCACCGCGCAATAAAATTCTTGCAACATCTCTGTTGATCGAGGCTTTTCTGTACGAGGAGCAAACCCGTCGCGGTATTTCGATCAAACATTGGGAGGAGTTTGAAGATGTGGCTGATCATTGCACGGTCTGCCATCGCTGTGAAAAGCCATGTCCGGTCAATATCGACTTTGGTGATGTGACGATTGCGATGCGTAATTTATTGCGCAAAATGGACAAAAAAACCCCGAACATCGGCACCAATATCGCGATGGCGTATCTCAATATGCGCGATCCATCGACGATTCGCATGTACAAAAAAATTGTGATTGAGTGGGGTGGTAAAGCGCAAAATCTTGCGTACAAATTTGCCAAATCACTGCGCATCAGCCGTTCGCAAATCAAACAACCCGCACCTACAGTCGGTCGCGCGCCCGTGCGTGAGCAAGTGATTCACTTCATCAACAAGCCAATGCCCGGTAATCTGCCGAAAAAAACCGCACGTGCATTGCTTGATATTGAGGATGCGAAATACGTGCCGATTATTCGCAACCCACAAACCGCGAGCGATGCCGAAGCGGTGTTTTACTTCCCCGGTTGTGGCTCTGAGCGACTGTTTTCACAAGTTGGTTTGGCGACGCAAGCGATGCTGTATCACGTCGGTGTACAGACGGTTTTGCCACCCGGTTATCTGTGCTGTGGTTATCCGCAACACGCAACGGGTAACTCGGATAAAGCCGATAAAATCACGACGGACAATCGTGTGTTGTTCCATCGTGTGGCCAATACCTTGAATTATCTCGACATCAAAACCGTGATCGTATCGTGCGGTACATGTATGGATCAACTGGAAAAATATCAATTTGATCAGATTTTACCGAATGCGCGTTTATTGGATATTCACGAGTTTTTGCTTGAGAAAGAAGTCAAGATTGACGGGGTTGAGGGCGTGCGTTATATGTATCACGATCCGTGCCACAGCCCGATGAAAACCCATAATCCGATTAAAGTCGTATCGCAATTGATGGATGCGGACGTCCCTTTATCAGATCGTTGCTGCGGCGAATCGGGCACGTTTGCCTTGAGTCGTCCCGATGTGGCGACGCAGGTGCGTTTCCGTAAAGAGGAAGAGTTGCGCAAAGGTGCGGATGAGTTACGTGCGGATGGTTTCGAGGGTAAAGTCAAGGTGCTGACCTCATGTCCAGCGTGTTTGCAAGGTCTGCATCGCTATCGTGATGACATCGATTCGGATGCCGATTACATCGTGGTTGAAATGGCGAAGCACATTTTAGGTGAAAATTGGTTGCCTGAATATGTCAAAACAGCTAATAATGGCGGGATTGAACGCGTTTTGGTGTGATGGAGATGGAACGGTTTGGCGTTCCATTTTTTATGCACGATTGACTCTTACAATACGAAAAATCCCTGACCGCTTATCATGCAACTTTCTTTACAAAAAAAATTATTTCTGGCTTTTTTTACCACGACCGTGATCTTGGTCGCTTTTGTCGCCGGTACTACGCATTATGTTATGCGCGATGGTTTTGATGACTATATTGCGCATGTGAAGTTGCAGCGTTTGGCGACGTTAGAGCATGCGGTAGTACAATACTCAATGCAAGATCCGAGTTTAAGTGTGTTTAAAACCCCTGGCGTTTGGGAAGGCTTGATTTTGGCGATTGATGAAGTCAAACGCGAGCAAAATGCAGATAAAGCGAAAGACGATAAAAAGCCGAACAAGCAGCAGGAGCGGCTCCCCTATGTTAAAAAAGGCGATTTACCGCATTATGCGCGTGGGGTTGCGCTGCTCGATACACAGGGTGCATTTGTGGCGGGTGAGCATGTTGATCCTGAAAATGCATTGCACATCAAAATCGAGAATACGACCGATAAAATTGTCGGTTATTGGCTCATCCGTAAAGGTCCACCCGAGAGTGATACTTTGAGCAATTTGTTTATTGCCAAACAATTGAAAATCTCGTTGTTGCTGTTGGGTGTGGCTGCTATTTTGTCGTCTATTTTAGCTTGGTTGCTGGCGATCCACTTTAAAAAACCGATGTTGCATTTGCAAACGGCATTTCGTCAAGTGGCGCAAGGTAAGCTGGATACACGTATGCGTTTGACGCAAACGGACGAGGTGGGCGAGATTGCACAGCACTTCAATGTCATGACATCGCAACTTGAAGCGCAAGAAAAAGCACGCAACCAATGGGTTTCCGATACGTCGCATGAGCTGCGCACACCGTTGACGATTTTGCGGATGCGCAATGAAGCGATGCGCGATGGTATTATTCAAACGGCTGCTGAAGAGTGGCAACGCAATCTCAATACCATTGCAGACTTGACCAATTTGGTGGATGATTTGCAAGCCGTCTCTCGTTCGGGAGAGCGTGGCTGGAACTTACAAAAGTCCTCAGTCGATCTGCAACAATGGTTGGATGAAGTGATTCAAGACCATTTGCCAGCATTTAACGCACAAGGATTGAACTTGAGTCTGCAAGCGAAAGCAGGGTTAGTTGTATCGGCTGATGTACAGCGATTGACTCAAGTTGTGCGCAATGTTTTGGTCAACAGTATGCGTTATACCGATACGCCGGGTCAGACCATTGTGGCATTATCCAGCGATAAAAAAATGGCACGCATCACCATCAGCGACAGTGCGCCGGCCGTTCCTGATGCAGCATTGGAGCATTTGTTTGATCGGTTTTACCGTTGCGAAGGCTCACGCAACCGCGCAACAGGCGGTTCGGGCTTGGGTTTGGCAATTTGCGAGAGTATTGTTAAAGCACATCAGGGGCGAATTTTTGCAATGCATTCAGAAATCGGCGGTTTGACGATCGTCATCGAGTTACCTTTATTAGGAGCATAAAAATGGAACGTAAAGCACAGATTTTATTGGTCGAGGACGAGGCCATGATTGCGCAAGTGCAGCAGGCGTACTTGCAAAATGCAGGTTACTTGGTTCATTGGCACGACAAAGGTGACGTGGTATTGGAGGCCGTTAAAATTCAAAAGCCCGACATCGTATTACTTGATGTCATGATGCCGGATAACTTGGGTCGTGACGGTGTGGCGTTGTGTCAAGCGATCCGTGAGTTCTCTGATGTACCGATCATGATGATCACGGCAAAAGTCGAAGAAATAGACCGTCTGGCCGGCTTTGAAAGTGGTGCTGATGATTATTTGTGCAAACCGTTCAGTCCGACTGAAATGGTGGCGCGGGTCAAAGCATTGTTGCGTCGTCGCTTTATGACGCCAGCTGACGAAGCCGCATTTATTTATGATCCGGCCGCTCAAGTGATTAAATACGGTGAACACAAATTGGATTTGACACCGACGGAATTGCGTTTGTTCAATACGTTGTTGGCTCAGCCTGAACGGATTTTCTCGCGGGATCAATTGATTGCACAAGCTTACAGCGATAATTTGGATGTTTTTGATCGTGCGATTGACAGCCACATCAAGAATCTGCGTAAGAAAATCGCGTTGGTTTTGCCTGATGTCGACGTGGTGCAATCTGTGTATGGCTTGGGTTATCGCTACTCTCCGCCTGCGATTTAATCCGATTGATATCACACCTCGAATG
>JBIKPB010000070.1:0-7741 GCA_044357705.1 Formosimonas sp.
ATCGGAAACAGCAATGCATCCGATGCGCACAACAAACCATCCGCTTGCTGTTGCAACTCACCCTTACAAACAGGGCAACGCAAAACGCTCAAATAATCTTTATTCATTGTGACTTATCCTTATTAAACTCAGGTGCAATTTCATTCAAACGCTGCACCAAAAAACCCGACAAACGTTGTAAATCCAAGCTATCCATCACTTCTAATGGCACGACCCAATATCGTTGATGACTGTCTGCACATTGAGACGCAATGACACGACGATATTTAACCGCATCTTTTTCAGTCATTAAAACGTATTGCGCCCGCTGCATGGCATCGCGTTCGGCGAACATCGCGTCAAATTCAAAATGATCGGGTAATGCAATCGTCGCACCATAAATATTATGCGCAGTCAGCATTTTAAAAAAGACTTCGGGCTGGGCAATACCAGCCATCGCCAACGTCGACTTTCCTGCAAAATACGACAAGGGCAAACGATAGTTCGGATCCAGTAAATCATACGCGTCAGAAACATAACTGTAAAAGTCAAAATAGTTCGGTTTTTTGTGTGGAACGGTTTGACCCATTTTTTGCAAGGCATCTGGG
The DNA here is from genome assembly GCA_044357705.1 of Formosimonas sp. GTDB lineage: Bacteria > Pseudomonadota > Gammaproteobacteria > Burkholderiales > Burkholderiaceae > Hydromonas. The sequence continues at coordinate 588 of JBIKPB010000070.1, forward strand.
CGATCGACGCAGCGATAATGGCGAATCACCGCATCCACTTCATCCAAACGTGCCGGTGATTCGCGTAACGGCCCGGCGGGCAAGCACCAACCATTGCCTACCTCTCGTTCATCCATAACAACCACCTCAATATCACGAGCTAATGCGTAATGCTGTAAACCATCGTCACAGATGATCACGTCACACTCTGGATGAACGCGAGACACGGCTCTTGCCGTCTCGGAGCGATTGCGCCCCACCCAGACGGGCACGCCTGTTTTTAAATGATGCAAAATCGGCTCATCACCAACATCAACGGGTAAACTGATTTCGGTCACTGCTCGCGGTAGCAGATTCTTTTTCGCATTTTCTAACGTATACCCTCGCGCAATGATTGCAGGCTTAAAACCTGCATTTTGCAATGCGCGCGCTAAGCTAGCGACGACTGGAGTTTTACCAACGCCGCCGATCATAATCCCGCCCACAACAATGACAGGAACCGGTACCGATTTCACCTCTAAAAACCCCGTACGATACAAAGTTCGACGAACCCGACTAGTCATCAAAAATAAAAATGACAATGGCGAGAGTAGATAGGTCTGCCAATTTCGCTTTTGCCACAAACCACGCCAAAAAGCCTCACGTGCAGCGCGTCCCTCAGCCCTTTCTAAGTCGAGTGTAAAGGTTTTACGGACAACCATATCAGTTAACCTGTTCTGACGTAAAGTGATGGTTTAAAGTTAAATCCACACTCAATTTCACCTCATCGACTTTTGACAAACGCACATCCACCATCGTTTGCATCGGTATCTCGGTGGGTAAAGTCGGGCACGGAATATACAGCGGAATCTCTTTCAAACGCAAAATGCCTTCTTTGACCACAATCGCCTGCGTATCTAAAAAGTCATTCGCATCTAATCGTTGGGCAACCCATTTGAGGCACCAGTATTTTTCCATCTTGTTTTGCTGCTCACCATACGCTTTATATTTTTCGTCAAACATACTCATGCGTGTCAAAATATCCACCTCACGCGCTTTAAATGGCGCACTCATCGGCGCGGTCACACCATGTTCGATCGCTGCCAAAAGCTGCATCTGATTGAACCAATCAGCATAACGACGCAGCGGTGAAGTCGACCACATATAAGCCGGCACGCCCATGGCCAAATGCGCTTGCGCATGCGTCGAAGTACGCGCCCCCATATTGCTTTGGGTGCGAAATAATGCAGGAACTTTCAACTCAGATAACAGCGTTGCCCACTGCACATTGGCAAAAATCATCCACTCGGAAACGATTTTATCCACGGGCGAACCTCGCGGACGTTGCGTGATTTCGACAGGCTCATCACCAGTTAAAGGAACCTCATGGGCATTCACTAAAAATGAAAAATCGGCACGATTGTTGTTTTCCGGACGTCCTCGCATCGCATCACGTCCGGCACTTAAACGCTGTGCACCTTGCCACAATATTTTTAACTCAGCTGCATGCGGAAAATCAATTCGTTCACCACTTAGATCATCGGAGGACAATTGCATTTGCGGCACATCATGGCGCAAATTAGCTGCGACTTTAATCCGCTCAACTTTGGACTCGATGGCACTGAACACTTGCTCAGCCGTCGCATCGAGCGTGACATAAATCGACACTACCGGTTTAACTGTACCTTCATCCAAACTGAAACAGGCGACCCAATCGTCCGGTAGCATCGTAACTTTCTCTCCCGGCGTATACATGGTCGACATACGCGACGCAGCATGCTTGTCCGCACTATCGTCCCGACTTACCGCCAACGAGGGCGCGGCAATATGCACACCGATGCGATATTTCTGTTCACCCAAATGGATGACCGAGAATGCGTCATCAATTTCAGTCGTGAAACTGTCATCAATCGAAAAAGCTTCAACTACTTCATTCAGAGGCAGATCATCCACATTTAAATGTGGCATCGGCAAATTCGCCACCACGCCTTGCGGATAATGTTCTGCTAGAAAGACTGAACGGTGCAAATCGAACGCATTCTTAAACGCACCGGCATGTAACAACACTTGGGGGATGCTCAAATTAAGTTGATCGGCCGCTTGTTGTACAGCCTTATAAGTCATGTCGTTGGCGTTTTGTTTGCGTAAAATCGCATCACGCGCAGTCAATATCTCTGCCGGACACTGACCCGCTACCATCGCATCAACCCATGCTGATTGTTGCTTTAAGCGCTCTTCTTTTTTCGCCACAGCAGCCAATGCAACTTGAATCTGCTCCAAAGGTTGCTTGAGAAACTGCCCTTTACCTTTTTTAGCAAAATAAATCGGGGCGCTTTGCAACGCTTGCCACATTGTGGCTTGCTCAATCAATGATGCGGTTTCACCGAAATATTCTCGTGCCAAAAACGTAAAATCGAATACTTCATCCGGCGCACATTCCCAGACCAAATTTAAATCCACATCACCATGCAGCACTTCGATTTGTGCAGCAATCGACGCGGCGGGTGATAGCGGTAATGCACCTTGCAACAGCACGTCTTTGACTTTGACTTTTTGCAAAGACGAACCTGTGCCCTTAACATGCAAATGATGCTCTTTGTGCTCCATTACCTGCGCGGCAAGGAGTTTGCCCGACTGCTCGTAAAAAATATAATCCATGCTCGATCAATTGCCTGTCGTTGTAAAAATAGCACGAATGTCATCAGGAATCGGCTGTGGTTTTTTTGTTTTAAAATCCACACAAACCATCAAAATGCGCGCACGACAAACGATTTCACCATTTTTCAATACAGTTTGCTCAAGGTCGACGGAGGCATTACCCATTTTAGCCGCCTGAGCGGTAGCGACGATTTCATCATCCAGGGTGAGCGGTGCGAGCCATTCCATATCCGCTTTGCGAATCACAAAACCGACTCCCTTTTTAGCCAACTCCATATGATGCATGCCTGCTACACGAAACCATTCCGTGCGTGCGCGCTCAAAAAACTTGAGATAATTGGCGTGATAAACAATGCCCATTGCATCAGTGTCTTCAAAATACAATTTCATCGGTAAATGATAAACAGGATTACTCATGTGAACCTTCTTAATGTCTTGTAAAGCGCGTATTTTAGCACACGCAAGATGCAAAAAAACCGCTCAAATCGAGCGGTTTTTATCGAATGACACGGTAGTTACTCACCTAAATAAGCAGCTTGAACTTGTGGATCATCCAACATTTCTGAAGCTTTACCATTCATGATGATATTACCTGAACCCATGACATAGGCCCGATCAGCAGCTTGCAATGCCAACTTCGCATTTTGCTCAACCAGCACAATCGTCATGCCTTCAGATGAAACGGTATTGATGACCTCAAAAATCTTCTCGGTCATCACTGGCGACAAACCCATGGTTGGTTCATCCAAAATCAGTAACTTTGGCTGACTCATCAACGCACGAGCCATCGCCAGCATTTGTTGCTCACCGCCCGACATCGTACCCGCGAGTTGCGTGGCACGCTCCTTCAAGCGCGGAAAAATACCGAACATTTTTTCGATGTCTTTTTCAATGCTTTCTTTATCGGTACGCAAGTACGCACCCATTTGCAAATTTTCGGTAATCGTCATGCGTGCGAACACACCACGTCCTTCAGGAACCATGACCAAACCTTGCGCCAGCAAATCCCAACTCGGAACGCCTTTAATTGATTTACCACGATAAGTGATTTCGCCAGCTTTCATCGGGATCATACCAGTAGTGGCTTTAAGTGTAGTGGTTTTACCAGCACCGTTAGAGCCAATCAATGTTACCAACTCACCTTCATATACGTCCATATCGACGTTTTTTACGGCTTGAATACCACCGTAGGCCACTTGCAGCCCTTTAATGCTTAACAGGGGTTGTGTCATATTAATGTCCTCCACCGCCAAGATAGGCAGTAATCACGTCTTTGTTTTGACGCACGTCTTCGGGTTTGCCTTGAGCCAAGATTTTACCGTAGTCGAGCACCGTCATTTCGTCACATAAACTCATGATGAGTTTAACATCGTGCTCAATGATCAAAATCGTCGTGCCATCGTCACTGATTTTACGCAACAATTTAGTCAAATCGAGCTTTTCAGTCGAGTTCATACCGGCAGCAGGTTCGTCCAATGCCAACAATTTAGGATCAGTCGCCAACGCACGCGCAATCTCAAGGCGACGCTGCAAGCCATAAGCCAAATTACGAGCGACGTAATCGTGATATTGACCAATGCCGACATACTCGAGCAACTCCATCGCACGGGTTTTAATGTCCGCTTCTTCTTGCTTGACCGCTTTACTGCCCAAAATAGAGCCCAGCACACCACCCTTGGTACGCACATGACGACCGACCATAACATTTTCAAGTGCCGTCATTTGGCCGAATAATCTAATATTTTGAAATGTGCGGGCAATACCTGACTTTGCAACTTCGTGTACCGCCGTCGGCTCGTAATGCACGCCATTGAGAACAAACTCACCTGAGTCTGGTTCATACAAGCCCGTAATCACGTTAAAGAATGTCGTTTTACCGGCGCCATTCGGACCGATCAAACCATAAATCGTATCTTTTTTGACTTGCAAACTCACATCTGATAATGCTTTCAAACCACCAAAACTTTTATTGACGCCCTTGATGGAGAGCATGATATTTTCTTGTGTCATTCTCATATCTCCTTAAGCCGCAGTTTTAGCGGGCTTGATTTTTTTGTCTTCTTTTTTATCTTCACGGGTAGGCGTAGGCCAGAGACCGCGCGGACGATAGAGCATGATCAAAATCATGGCTAAACCCAACAACAACTGACGCAAAATCGAGGTGTCCACCAAGACTTTACCAAAAGCCATTTTTTGTAAAGGCTCAACCACGTAGCGCAACAACTCTGGGAACATTGACATCAGAATCGCACCCAAAATCACACCCGGAATATGACCCATACCGCCCAAGACCACCATCGCTAAAATCGTAATAGATTCCATATATGTGAAAGACTCGGGGGAGATAAAACCTTGGAACGAAGCAAACATCGCGCCCGAAACACCGCCAAAGGTTGCGCCTAAAGAGAAAGCGAGCAATTTGATATTACGCACATTAATGCCCATCGCTTTCGCTGCAATGTCATCCTCGCGTAATGCCATCCATGCACGTCCCAAACGAGAGTTTTGCAAACGATAGCAAATAAAGACCGATATTAAAGTCAAAACCAAGAACAAATAGTAATATAAAAACTCTTTGGTCAGCGGATAGCCAAAAAGATCGATTTTTTGGCTCAGTTTATGACCAAAAATCGTTATGGGATCAATGTTTGCAATCCCGCGTGGGCCATTGGTGATGTTTAAATCGTCTTTACCCAAGTTATTCATAAAGATACGAATAATTTCACCGAAACCCAAAGTAACCAGTGCCAAATAATCACCACGTAGCTTTAAGATCGGCGTGCCCAAAATAATACCTGCAACAGCGGCAAATGCAGCCGCTAAAGGGACAATAAGCCAAATAGGGACATGCAGACCTTCAGGAAATGCAGCTCTGAACCAAACAAAATTATCGGCTAAATGGGGAGAGGAAAGCTCTGCTGCCACATAAGCACCCACCGCGTAAAAAGCGATATAGCCCAAGTCCAATAATCCCGCGAACCCTACGACCACATTCAGCCCCAGAGCCAACATAATGTAAAGCAACGTGTAATCAATGATTCGCACCCAAGCCGTATCACCCAAACCTTTGACAATGAAAGGCAGAATCAACAGCAAAACCGCACAAATCAACATACCAAAGAATGATTTTTGAGGGTTTAAATTTTTTAGTGTATGACTCATCTTCATTCCCCTTACGCACGATCAGCAGTACGCTGACCCAAAAGACCCGATGGACGGAAAATCAAGACCACAACCAAAACCACAAATGCAAACACGTCTTGATACTCAGAGCTGACATAACCTGCACCAAATGCTTCAGCCAGCCCTAAAACAATCCCACCCAACACAGCACCAGGAATGTTACCGATCCCGCCAAGAACTGCTGCAATGAATGCTTTCATACCCGGCATAAAGCCCATATAAAAGTGCGCCTTACCGCCTGCGTTCATCGCGTACATAATGCCAGCGACCGCAGCCAATGCCGCACCGATCATAAATGTTGCAGAAATCACACGATTTGGATTAACCCCCATCAAACCGGTGACACCAACGTTTTCAGAAGTGGCGCGCATAGCACGACCCAATTTAGTTTTGTTCACCAAGGTCAACAAACCCGCACACATGATCAAAGACAAAACCACGATCACAATTTCACGCATGGTAATGCCAACATCACTGAATAAGACAATGCGATCTGCAGGTAACAACTCTGGGAAAGGACGAGGTGATTTACCCCAAATCATTTGAGCAACCGCTTGAATTAAAAAAGACAAACCAATTGCGGTAATCAATGGTGCAAGCTTTGGTGCATTGCGCAGAGGTCGATAGGCGATCTTTTCCATCGTATAACTCAACAGCATACAGACCGCCATTGCGGCAAGCATTGAGAGCATCAAAACGACCAAAACAGGCAAACCTGCCGCAAGCAAAGCTGCAGAAATAGTCATTGCAACCATCGCCCCGATCATCATGACCTCACCATGCGCAAAGTTAATGATCCCTAAAATACCATAAACCATGGTGTAACCCAAGGCCACCATGGCATAAATGCTGCCGACGACGACGCCGCCAATCAGCAATTGAAAAAACTTATCAAATTCCATCTAGATACTCCTTGTGCAATAACTTTATAGTTATGCAGCATGAGCCAGCTACGGACTCACTTATTATTTTTCGAGTAAAAATAGGGGGCTATCTCTACTTTTCTTTGTGTGTTATAAAAAATCCCTGCCCATCAGGGCAGGGATTCGGTCCAACAATTACATGACCGTGTCAACAACTTCTAATTTCTTACCTTTAACTTGAGAAACTGTGATCACGCCACCTTTGATATCACCTTTTTCATCAAATGCAACTTTACCGATTAAGCCATCAAACGAGACTTTAGACATTGCTGCCGCGATTTTTTCTGGATCAACAGAATCCGCTGCTTTCATTGCTGCAACGATTGCGTAAACGGCATCGTAAGCAAATGGCGAGTAGATTTCTACGTGTTTGCCTGGGAAGGTTTTTTCGTAGTTAGCGATGAAGTCAGCACCTTTAGCCATTTTAGAAAC
>JBIKPB010000071.1:0-7675 GCA_044357705.1 Formosimonas sp.
GCGGCTGGATCATGCAACATAAATTACCGTCACCCGAGGCCGATGAGGCTTGAACTTTAAAGATTCGCCCCAAATTGATCAGTTCAAATTATAAGAAATAAGGAAAAAAATATGGTTCCGCATCTTCGCACCGCGCTGACTGGCGCATTGTCAGAACTCGAACACAAAATGATCGACGCTACGCCGATGATCGAGCGTTGGTTCCGCATGGAGTGGCAAGAGCACACGCCGCCTTTCTACAGTTCGGTCGATATCCGCAATGCCGGTTTTAAAATGGCACCGGTCGATACCAATTTATTCCCAGGTGGCTTTAACAATTTAGCCGAAGAAATGTTCCCGCTCGCCACGCAAGCAGCGATGGCGGCGGTTGAAAAATACTGTCCGGATGCAAAAAATCTGCTGATCATTCCTGAAAAGCACACGCGCAATCAGTTTTATCTACAAAACGTCGCTCAGTTGTCAAAAATTTTACGATTGACCGGTTTGACTGTTCGTCTGGGCTCATTGTCAGAGGAAATCACAGAGCCGACCACGCTCGAATTGCCCAATGGTGAAAAGCTCACATTGGAACCTTTGGAGCGCAATGGCCGTCGCATCACACTGGGTCATGGCACGTTTGACCCCTGCACGGTTTTGCTCAATAACGATTTATCAGGTGGTCAGCCAACAATTTTAGAAAACATTAAAGAACAAGTTCTATTGCCGCAATTGCACGCCGGCTGGACGGTGCGTCGTAAGTCAACGCATTTTTCAGCCTATGACGATGTCGCAAAAAAATTCGCCAAAGCACTTGATATTGATCCATGGTTGATCAACCCGTACCACACGCAATTTTCAGGTGTGAATTTCAATGAACGTGTTGGTGAAGAGGAAATGGCGCACATCGTAGACGTGCAGTTGAAAAAAATCGCGAAAAAATACAAAGAATACGGCATCGACGAAAAACCGTTTTTGATCGTCAAAGCTGATGCCGGTACTTATGGTATGGGGATCATGACCGTACGCAGCCCCGATGATGTCAAAGACTTGAACCGCAAACAGCGTAATAAAATGGCGGTGATCAAAGAAGGTCTGGAAGTCGCCGATGTGCTCATTCAAGAAGGTGTTCCAACCATTGAAAAATGGGGCAACGATACTGCCGAGCCTGTGGTTTATATGATTGATCGTTACGTGGTGGGCGGCTTCTATCGCGTTAACACCGAAAAAGGCATTGATGAAAACCTCAATTCAGCCGGTATGCGTTTTGAGCCATTATCTTTCGTTAAGCAATCTGACCGAACAAAGGAAGATTTAAACACCGCCTACAACCGTTTTTATCCCTACGGTGTGGTCGGGCGTTTGGCGATGCTTGCTGCGTCGTTGGAGCTTGAACGGACGGATCCGAATCCGGAAGTTAACTAAACAAAAAGCCTCACATCGCTGTGAGGCTTTTTTGTATGCAAAATAAACAACAACCGGTAAATTGATGTTTTAAGTTTAACGAGCAACTTATGGCAATTACGGTAAGTTTATTAAATCATTTGAGTTTATTAACGGGATGCTGCTGTAATTAAACTGGCGATTTTTGCGGTAATCATATCCACCGCCGGATCATTTGCGCCATGTGGCAAAATCACATCAGCGAAGCGTTTCGACGGCTCGACAAATTGATTGTGCATCGGTCGCACTGTTGATTTGTATTGGCTGATTACACTGTCCATTGAGCGATCACGCTCGTTAATATCGCGCGTCAAACGGCGAATGAAGCGGATGTCCGCATCCGTATCGACATAAATCTTCAACGACATCATGTCGCGTAATTTTGCATCGTACAGTGCAAAAATACCTTCTAATACAATCACTGTCGCTGGCGCCACGCTCACCGTCTCGTTTGAGCGTGTGTGTTGAGCATAATCGTATTGTGGCATTTTGATCGGTACACCATTGCGCAAATCATCCACCTGCTCTACCATTAATGCCCAATCAAAAGCATGTGGATGATCGTAATTGGTGTGAATACGCTGCTCAAAGGTCAAATCAGACTGGTCGCGATAGTAATTATCTTGAATAATCACCGCCGTATGTTCACTCGCCGCTGCTTCAATTACTTTGCGTGTTATCGTCGATTTGCCGCTGCCGCTGCCGCCTGCAATGCCGATGATGAATGGTTTACTCATATTTGCCTCGTTTTGTTTAAGTAAACATTATAGTTGTGAAAAAGCACTTGACGCAAACCTAAAAAAACGGCATAATTTTGTTCTTCAATTCCCTGATAGCTCAGTTGGTAGAGCGACGGACTGTTAATCCGCAGGTCCCTGGTTCGAGTCCAGGTCGGGGAGCCAATACATTAACCAGCACCACCCATGGTTAGCAAACGAAGCCGCTAAAACATTGAGTTTAGCGGCTTTTTTGTATTTAATTGGCGACACTTGGCAATAAGGGTATCAAATAAATTCGTGGGTAATCATGTGGGTAATGTACAATATCGACATAAAATCGAAACCGTTACCCATAACCCATGTAACGTCGCGCGCGTTTTTGCACTACTTTGCAATTTTTATTGCACCGCCGATTTTAGGCACAGTGCAATAAATCTTGCGCAATTCGTTCACCTATCCAACGCATCACTGGCACAGCCATAGAATTACCCAAAGCCGTATAACGGGCATAGTCACTTGCCCAGCCTTTATTGTATGGAATCAGCGTGTAATTATCAGGGAATCCCTGCAACCGCTCCCATTCTAACGGGGTTAAATACCGCGCCCCATCCTCTAAAATCACCGCGTGCCTGTCTTTGGTGGTTAAGCAACGCGAAACGTTTACCGCCGATATACCCAATGACTTGCCGCCGTGCTGGGGCTGTCTGCCTATTATATTACCCGCCACAAAATAAGATGCTACAAAAACGCCTGTAATGCAAAGCATTACCCCTCTGTGATCGGCGTTACTGAGGGATGTGCATGTTTGAAATGATTGCACCAACATTTAAAGCACGGTCACTGTAGCACAGCAAAAATAAACATTCTGCTACCTGTCGCCAAATCTGTTTATTTGTGGGTGCAAAGCCACAGTATGGGCGGTGTGACGCGGTTTGTTGCGCCACTCTCTTTTGCTAAAGCCGCAAAAGAGAGTGGCTCGGCTGGGGCAAATTATCTGGTTATCACCCACCAAACAAAGCCCGTTTTACGTTTCTCGGACGAGAAACGCGGAAGCGTGCATTACCCTTTCTGGGCGCTGAACCAACCTCAGCCGTTTGGCAAAGGTTTACCTTTTTGCACCATGTGGCTATCCTGCATTAGCTTAAATTCGTTGAAAAGTTTCACCAGTGAAACTTTTTTCGTGCACAAAACCTTGTGACTCGGTTGAGGATGACGGATTCGAACCCAAGATCGTTTTTTAGATTGTCCACTGACACCTAAAAATCAGTGATATACTTGTATATCTTTTAAAAGGAGCCCTAAAGGAAACCATCATGCTTGCCATCCGTCTACCCGTCGATATCGAAAACCGACTCGCCGATCTTGCCGCCAAAACAGGCCGCACCAAAACGTTTTACGCCCGTGAAGCCATCCTTGAGCACATCGAGGACATGGAAGATTTGTACTTGGCCGAACAAACCTTGTTGCGCATTCGTAGCGGCGAGGAACGCACATACACCCTTGATGAAGTGGAGACACAGCTTGACTTGGGCAATTGAATTATCTGAGCCTTCAATCAAGCAACTGTCAAAGCTCGACAAACCAGTCGCCAAACCAGTCGCCAAACGAATCATGGCGTTTCTACGCGAGCGCGTCGCGTCATTAGAAGACCCGCGCAGCATTGGCGAGGCATTGAAAGGTTCGGAGCTGGGCGAGTTTTGGAAGTACCGAGTGGGTGACTATCGGCTGATTTGTAAAATCCAAGATGGTGCACTTAAGGTGCTGGTGGTCAAGCTGGGCAATCGCCGCGAGGTTTATCGCTAATCTTGGCAATTGTAAATAACACTTTAAAACTGAGCCACTTCCCGCGCAGTATGTTTAAAAATCGCGGAGTAAAAGTGAGCCACTGTTAAGCGCGTTAGACTTTGCCTTTACAAGAGCAAAGGAAGCGCAATAAGGATGTTTACAGTGGACACATACACACAGGTCACTCAATCTTACTGTGCAATTTACAGGCTTTGCGCAATTCCCCCAGGAAGATACGTAGCACCATGCCCAGCACTGCACCGTCGCTCTGCATGAAGTAGCGCAGTCGCTTTAGCGCCGACAGCACCCACTGACGCACCGGCCCTTGCAGGAAAAGGCCGCCAGAAAGTCGTACCCGCAGTCACCACAGCGGGCGCAGGCAGAGCCGTAGGCGAAAATGCCGCATTCCAGATATTTCTCGAACGCTTTGCGTACGTAGGGCTTGGGGCTGTGGTGGTCGCCTTGGCATCGACAAAGCCGCCTGGTGCAAGTCAGGCGGCTTTTTTCATGGCTGGGCGATTTCCTCCGCCCTCAGCTCCAACGGTTCGCTCGCCCGAACGTCCCAAAGTCATTGAAGCGCACGCCGACTTTGCGCATCGCCGCATGGGCTGTCTTGGCGGTCAACTCCCGCATGTAAAACGGATCACCCACCACGAAGTGGTGGATCGGGTGGGTAGCCCCGAAATTAAAGCAAAACAACTTAAAAGGCAGCATCCACCAAGAATTGAGCACTTGGGTCTGCTTGATCAAGCCAAGCGGCCGTCCCTCGCTGTAGTAGTGCATGTTCGAGCTGATGAAGTTAAGGCTAAAACTGGCCAGAAAATTGGGCACCAAATAGGCGACCGCCAGCAGGTCGAGAAGCTCGATATAACGGGAAATGGTCAAGGCATAGGGAAACACCAGACCCTGGGAAGTCTGTAACCAAAGGATGGCATGGGAAATAACCCACAAGTACCACAGGCAGTAGTAGATCAAGCTCAGCGGCACATACGTCATGGCCTGCTCAGCCAAGATCTTCTTGCGGTCTCTCACAGTGTTCGGCTGCGCCTGGATGTACTCAGCCACGGCCTTCTTCATGGTGACAGGCTGCAGCAAAACGCCCAGCAAACCATCGAGAAGCATGAACAGCCGTTTGACTCCCCACCGGGCGCCGTTGGTGATCCCCACCTCCTCGATGTCTGACAAGGTTCCCGAGAGCTTGTGGTGGTGCATATGCATCCGGCGTCTGGACCACGGATTGATCGAGCTCGGTCGCATGAGCCACGTCAAGCCCAAGGCCAAGTGGTACATCAACCGTGAGTCCTTAAAATACAGCAGATGAATCAAGTCATGCTCAATCTCATGGAAAATCGACACGGCCAGGCCGGCTAAGGGCACGGCCACATACCAGGGGATCAAGTCACTGGCGTACAAGTAGCCGACAAGAAATACCACCGCCGTGGCCAGCAAGAGGGCGCCGCCCCCGAGCAAGTCTTTGTGTTTCAAGATCGGATAGCGGGAGCGCAATTGACTCGACGCAGCCCGGATTTCCTGGCGGACGTAGGCGATCTCCTGGGCATCTTCTTGGGTTAAGGTGTGTTTCATACGTGATGTGATCAAGGAGCAACCCAGCGGGTCACAGCCATTGTAAGGTTTGGATATCCCTGCCGATGGGCAAATCAACTGCAGCAGCGAAGCGGATCTCCATCATGGGGCCGATGGATTGATAAAAACTGGGCTCGTAAAACCTGTTTTGGATCAGGAACTTTTCAAGCAAGGAGCCTGCGGCCACAAAGCAATGCAGCGCCCGATGACTGAACTGCGAGAAGACCTTGCCCATCAGGCGCTCTAACTGCTGAGGCTCGCTGTAGCAGAGAACGTCTATGACCTTGGCGGAGTCCGCCCTGTCGCGCAAGATGGCAAACGCAACGATGGCCGCACCCTGCCTGAGCACGACAAATTCACTGCTGTCCTGCCTGTAAAGCGCCATGAGCCACGACGCCCTTCTGAGGCCAAAATATTTGGCGTCCATGTCGATCAACGATGCCAGTTCGTGTTCTTGCAGGCCCTCAGGGGTTGCTGGTGGCGGCGAAGAGGCGCTTGCATGTCGCACCAGCAATCCAAAGGATTTGTCAGCCTTCACAGCGCCATAGCGCAGCGCCGCCGGCAAACTGGTTTTGGTGCAGTGCGCCACAAACCCGGTGAAGCCGTGCTCCACCATCTTTTTATTGATGGCACCCCACATCATGAGCACGATGTTTTTGCTTCTGTGATCTGGGTGAACAATGATCATGCACAGGTACGCGAGACTCCCGAAGTCATGGATGTTGAAGAACGCAACCAACTGGTCTTCAAGGTAGACGCCCACGCCAACGAACTTATCTTGGGCCGCATACAGAAGAAAGTCGCTTTTAACGAACGGCCAATCCTCCCCCTTGAGCAAGGCCTGCATAGAGGGCCAGTCCTTTTCCAGAGACAAATCTCTGACGCGGTAGTCATTGGATCGTGATTGCGGTGTTAATTGAGCGGGCATTGGGAGGGAGGGAGCGGTAATTGAGGTCATGGATTCAGGGTTTCAGTCAAAGATGTTTGAGCAATTCAAGCGTCATAGGTACAGCTGAAGGCGGGCTCTGCCCGGTGATCAGCGGGTAATCGACGACGACATGAGGAACCCAGTTGCCAGCGGTGAGCACATGCGCCCCCCTGGCCTTCAAAGCCTCCTCGGGCTGAAATGGCAGATAGCGCCCCATTTCTATTTCCTCGTCCTCATCTATCTTGAAGACGGTTAAATTTTTCCCACTGACCAAATACTCACCCGTGCTGCGCTTGAGGTCGCGCAGGATTGCCGGGGCATGACAGACCATGGCCACTGGCTTTTGGGCTTCATACATCGCATTGGTCAACCGCAACATGCTTAGGTCTGAAGCCAGGTCCCAAAAGAGTCCGTATCCACCCGGCACCAGCAACGCATCCAGGTCTTCGTGATGTACATCGGCCAACTGGCGCGTTGAACGCACCTGGCACAAGGCAAGTTCATCTTGAAGAAACCGATCGGTGAACGGGGAGGTGTAGAGCGGGCTCATACTCAGCAAATCAATCGGCGCCACCCCCCCCCTTAGGACTGGCGAACACCACGTTATGGCCCGCCTCAGTGATCAGGTAATACGGCGCGGCCAGTTCATGGAGCCAGGTGCCGGTTGACTTGCCGCTTGTGCCGAGCTCATCGACCGAGCTGAGTGCAAAAAGAATGGTTTTGGTTTTTGGGCGATTCATCTTCAGTCTTTCAGTTTATGTGTAGGCATGGCGCAAGGGTCATGTTACCTATCTGTCGGTAGACGAGACTATAGCATGAATTCAACTACAGGTCAGGTCCAAAATTTGCTATAAATTTCTCTCATGTTAAACGTAGTGCAAAAAAAATCGCAAAGTAGTGCAAAAACGCGCGCGACGTTACACATCGCGGTTACATAAGTCAATTTTTAAATAATAAAAAGGCGGCTTACATCGCTGTAAGCCGCTTAAATACGGGTGGCTTGGGGCTGAATCGAACCGCCGACGCAAGGATTTTCAATCGCTATCACTTTTACGTGATTGAACAAACTTTGTTGAAAATCCTTTGAAATAAAATTAATAGCTACTCTAAAACCGTGCCCAGATTCTGCTCAGACGTATTTTTTACTACCGAGCAGACCCGCATAGAACCAGAAGTTTAGTTAGATTCCGTTAGCGGCACATTTACGATTCTTCCCAAAGGTGCTGAACACTTAACGCAT
>JBIKPB010000072.1:0-7649 GCA_044357705.1 Formosimonas sp.
GGGTACTTTTTCTTGCACGTAATCGCCACCGCTTTTCACTGCACCACCGAGGGCTGAAACATCTTTACCCACGCCATGCGCTAAACCTTTAAACGTATTACAACCTGTTAAACCCAATGCCGCTACCGCAGCCAAAATTAATAACTTACGCATATCCCACTCCTTATAAAGGTTTTTTCTTAAAGAAAGAAATCAACAAGCCAAAAACACCCACAATGGCAAGTCCCAAAAACAACATTTGTAAACCATTTGCACCTGTGTCCGCTCGATTTGCGGTACTGATTCGTTGAGCAGCCTCCTGCGCCGATTCATTTTTTTCTTGCGCCTGCTTGAACTTAGCAAGTGAAGGATCAGAGCCTCGCTTATCCACTGACGCTTCGCAGGCTGCTTTTTGCTCAGGACTGACACCAGCAGGCGCGCTCATAAAGTAACCGCTCAAACCCACTACAAGTAGTACCGCTAAAGCTATTTTTGTTTTCATACCTCCCCTTTAAAGATTACGACAATGCACGCACATCTACAAAATGTCCTTCGATTGCCGCAGCCGCTGCCATCGCGGGGCTCACCAAATGCGTGCGGCCTCCTGCGCCTTGGCGCCCTTCAAAATTACGGTTTGAGGTTGAAGCACAACGTTCACCCGCCTCCAAACGATCGGCATTCATCGCCAAACACATTGAGCAACCTGGCTCGCGCCACTCAAAACCGGCCTGTTTGAAAATCACGTCCAAACCTTCTGATTCAGCTTGCGCTTTGACCAAGCCTGAGCCCGGTACAACCAAGGCCAACTTGACATTCGATGCGACCTTTTTGCCCAAACGTTTGACAACCCAAGCGGCGGCACGCATGTCTTCGATGCGACTGTTGGTGCATGAACCAATAAAAATTTTATCCACATTGATCGCCGTCATCGGCGTCATTGGATTTAAACCCATGTAATGTAACGCGCGCTCCATCGCATCGCGCTTGACCGGATCTTTTTCTTTTTCAGGATCCGGAATCGACTCATCAATCGACAACACCATCTCTGGCGATGTGCCCCAAGTCACTTGTGGCTTGAGTGATTCGGCCTGCAATTTTACAACCGCGTCAAATTTTGCGCTTTCATCCGAATGCAATGTCCGCCAAACCGCTTCTGCCTGAACGAACTCCGCGCCTTGCGGGCCGAACGGACGATTTTTCATGTAATTGATTGTGGTGTCATCCACCGCAACCAAGCCCGCGCGTGCGCCGGCTTCAATCGCCATATTGCAGATTGTCATGCGGCCCTCCATACTCAACGCGCGAATCGCGGAACCAGCAAATTCGATCGTGTAACCTGTGCCACCGGCTGTACCCATTTCACCAATCACAGCAAGCACAATGTCTTTCGCGGTACAACCGGCCGGCAAAACGCCATCGACTTGCACGAGCATGTTTTTAGCTTTTTTCATCATCAAGGTTTGCGTCGCCAAAGCGTGCTCAACTTCGGAGGTACCAATCCCAAACGCCAATGCGCCCATCGCGCCATGCGTTGACGTATGCGAATCACCGCACACAATCGTCATACCCGGCAAAGTCGCGCCCTGCTCTGGGCCAATCACATGCACGATGCCTTGGCGGATGTCTTTGATTTTGAATTCGGTAATACCATATTCATCGCAGTTTTTATCCAATGTTTCAACCTGCAAACGCGAAATCGGATCGACAATGCCTGCATTGCCTTGCTCACGATTGGTCGTCGGTACATTATGATCACACACCGCGAGGTTGGCATTCAAACGCCATACTGGACGATGATGGATTTTGAGGCCTTCAAAAGCCTGCGGACTGGTGACCTCGTGCAACAACTGACGGTCGATGTAAATCAACGCCGTACCGTCATCATCGGTACGAATCACGTGCATATCCCAAAGTTTGTCGTATAAGGTTTTCATGTGGTGTTTTTCCAAAATTTAATCGTTTTATTCGCCTGCATCCATGTGCAAAATTGGCGTATCAACGTGTACATCGGCATTTTGTGCGCGGTTCAGCAGCACGTGATCCATCAGCACCAGCGCCAGCATCGCTTCTAAAATCGGTGTCGCGCGAATACCAACGCATGGGTCATGGCGACCAAATGTCTCCACTGTCGCGGCATTACCGTGAATATCCATCGACTCACGCGGCACACGAATCGACGAAGTCGGCTTAATCGCGACATGTACAACCACTGGCTGACCCGATGAAATGCCGCCCAAAACGCCACCCGAATGGTTCGACTTAAAGCCGCTTGGCGGCATTTCGTCACCATGATACGAGCCGTTTTGCGCGACCACATCAAAGCCATCACCCATCTCAACGCCTTTGACTGCGTTCACGCCCATCATGGCGTAAGCGATGTCTGCATCGAGTTTATCGAACAACGGTGCGCCCAAACCAACCGGTACATTGGTTGCACCAACCATCAAACGTGCGCCAACCGAGTCACCGGCGCGGCGCAGATCATCCATATATGCCTCAAGCTGTGGCACAACGTCATTGTTCGCGGCAAAAAATGGATTTTGCGAGACGAGATCCCAATCCTGAAATGGAATTTGCACATCGCCAAGCGCAGTCATGCAACCCATAATTTCGGTGCCGAATTTTTCATGCAACCATTTTTTTGCCACCGCCCCCGCCGCCACCATCGGTGCGGTCAAACGTGCAGACGAGCGACCACCGCCGCGATAATCGCGAATGCCGTATTTGTGCCAATACGTGTAATCGGCATGGCCGGGGCGAAACTGCACGGCGATGTTGCCATAATCGGAGCTACGCTGATCGGTATTGCGAATCAACAAAGCAATCGGCGTACCCGTTGTCACTCCCTCAAACACACCCGATAAAATCTCGACTTGATCCGACTCCTGACGTTGCGTGACATGGCGCGATGTGCCCGGACGGCGGCGATCCAACTCTGGCTGAATGTCTTCAACAGATAGGTTTAAACCCGGCGGGCAACCGTCGATGACGCAACCAATCGCGGGCCCATGCGACTCGCCAAAATTGGTGACGGAAAAAAGTTGTCCAAACGTGCTGCCTGCCATATTGCGCCTTGATTGATTGTTGCAAAATAGCTTGTATTGTAGCCTATTTTGACGTATTTTTGGTTGCGAATCCCAATCAAAACACACTAAAAAGGCTCGATATGTATCGAGCCTTTTTTATTTACAAACCACGTTTATTTTTCGGATTGCTCCAACTGCGGCACGCCAGAATCTCTACCATTCAACAACAAACCTGTTTGAGTATAAATGCCAAGTTTCTGACGCGTGTCGACAATATCTAGATTACGCATCGTGAGTTGGCCAATACGATCAAGCGGACTAAATGGTGCGTCTTCGACTTTTTCCATCGACAAACGCTCTGGATGGTAAGTCAGGTTCGGCGATTCGGTATTCAAAATCGTGTAGTCATTACCGCGGCGCAACTCAAATGTCACTTCACCGGTAACCGCGCGTGCGACCCAGCGCTGTGCAGTTTCGCGCAACATCAATGATTGCGGATCAAACCAGCGACCTTGATACAGCAAACGACCGAGGCGCAAACCGTTGATGCGGTATTGCTCAATCGTATCCTCATTGTGAATGCCGCTCACCAAACGCTCGTAAGCGTTGTGCAACAAAGCCATACCCGGCGCTTCATAAATACCACGACTTTTCGCTTCGATGATGCGGTTTTCGATTTGGTCACACATGCCCAGACCGTGACGACCGCCAATGCGGTTGGCTTCTTCAAATAAAGCCACGAGATAGATGAAAGTTTGACCATTCAATGCTACAGGTACGCCTTCTTCAAAACGCACAGTGACTTCCTCAGCTTTAACTTCAACATCGTCACGCCAATAGGCAACACCCATAATCGGTTCAACAATACGGATGCCGGTGTTGAGAAACTCCAAATCTTTGGCTTCGTGTGTTGCGCCGAGCATGTTTGAGTCGGTCGAGTAAGCTTTTTCGGTCGACATTTTGTAGTCAAAACCGTTGGCAATGATGAACTCGGACATTTCCGAACGACCGCCCAACTCGTCAATGAACAATTGATCCAACCACGGTTTGTAAATGCGTAAATTCGGATTGGTCAACAAGCCATAGCGGTAAAAACGCTCAATGTCATTGCCTTTAAACGTGCTACCATCACCCCAAATATTGACATCGTCCTCTTTCATCGCAGCAACCAACATCGTGCCCGTAACCGCGCGCCCCAACGGCGTTGTATTGAAATAAGTCGTGCCGCCCGTGCGCAGATGAAAAGCACCCGATTGAATAGCCGCAAGACCTTCAGCCGCCAATTGTTTGCGGCAATCGACAAGGCGGGCTTTTTCTGCACCGTACTCGGTGGCTTTACGCGGAATCGCATCGTAATCTTCTTCGTCCGGCTGACCAAGGTTAGCCGTATAAGCGTAAGGTACAGCACCTTTTTGACGCATCCACAATAGTGCGGCACTGGTATCAAGTCCGCCCGAAAAAGCAATACCGACCTTTTGGCCGACGGGTAAATTTTGTAAAATTGTGTTTGACATACGCATTCCTGTTAACTGTTAATTTTATGAATTCTGGCTGCCACAATTGCAGCAAAACTTTGTAATTATCGGCAAAATCAACGAATAAGTCCATATCAAGGGCTTGATTTGCGCGACTCACTCAATAAATTTACTCAAATCGTCCACGCAACAAATACTCCATCACGGCCTTTTGCACATGCAAACGATTTTCGGCTTCTTGCCAGACTACGCTTTGCGGACCGTCGATCACTTCGGCATCGACTTCCTCACCACGATGCGCCGGCAAGCAGTGCATGAACAATGCATCGGGCGCGGCATTTTGCATCATCTCTGCGCTCACTCGAAAATCTTTAAATGCGCTCATACGTGCTTCATTTTCAGCCTCATAACCCATACTCGTCCAGACGTCAGTAGTCACGATATGCGCACTTTTACACGCATCAATTGGATGCTCGAACACCGTGTAAAAACCTTTGTCCGCCGGATCAATCATCGCCTCGTCAAGTGCATAACCTGCGGGCGTGCTGACATTAAGGTGAAAGCCAAGCACGCGCGCGGCTTGAATCCACGTGTAACTCATATTGTTGGCATCGCCGACCCAAGCCACGATTTTGCCTGCAATGTCACCGCGCGTTTCAACATACGTGTAAATATCCGCCAAAACTTGGCATGGATGGTATTCATTGGTCAAACCGTTGATAACCGGTACGCGTGAATTGGCGGCAAAACGCTCGATGATGTCTTGACCGAATGTGCGGATCATGATGATGTCGACCATGCGCGAAATCACTTGCGCTGCGTCCTCAACCGGTTCGCCGCGACCGAGTTGCGTATCTTTTGTGTTGAGGTAGACGGCGTGACCGCCGAGCTGAAAAATTCCCGCTTCAAATGACAAACGTGTGCGCGTCGAGCTTTTTTCAAAGATCATCGCGAGTGTGCGATCGTGCAGCGGATGCCACGTTTCGTAAGCTTTAAAACGACGTTTGAGTTCGGTCGTGCGCGCCATGATATAAGCGTATTCATCACGCGTGAAATCTGAAAATTGGAGGTAGTGTTTTACGGCTTGTGTCATGGTAAACCTATTGTTTGGGTTAAATCCGAATCTGCTTTAACGCTTTATATACGCGATAATTGTGATTAATTATCGTGCAAAAAACCTTTAATCAATTGCGTCAATCGTCGCACCAACTCTGCCGTTTCATCGTCATTGATGATCAATGGTGGCAACAAACGTACGACGGTGTCATGCGTCACATTGAGTAATAAACCTTGTTGCAATGCGCGCCCGACCAACTCTGTGCAAGGACGATCCAATTCGATACCGACCATCAAACCACGACCGCGAATATCACACACATTACCGGCTGCGATTTCTGCGGCTAAACTCGCACGCAGACCTTCTTTGATGGCTTGACCTTGACGCGCCGCATTATCAAGCAAGTTTTCTTCGTCAATTGTGGCAATCGTTGCCAAACCCGCCGACATCGCCAATGGATTACCGCCAAACGTCGTGCCGTGCGCCCCCACATGAAAAACGTTATTCGCGCGGCCATGCGTGAGCAATGCGCCGACTGGCACGCCAGAGCCAAGGCCTTTCGCGAGCGTCATGACATCAGGCATGAGGTTTTCAAACTGATGACAGAACCATTTTCCGGTACGCGCGACACCGGTTTGCACTTCGTCGATGATGAGCAACCAATTATTGTCATCACAGATTTGTCGAATTTGCGTCAAAACGCCGTCGTCCAAACATAAAATACCACCCTCGCCTTGAATCACCTCAAGCATCACAGCGGTGACTTCAGGGTCAGACGACAACGCGCGAATCGCTTCAACGTCATTAAACGGCACGCGAACAAAACCACTGACCAACGGGGCAAAACCTTTCTGTACTTTTTCGTTGCCGGTCGCGGTCAAGGTCGCTAAAGTGCGGCCGTGAAAGGCATCCGACATGACGATGATCTTTGCATCTTCTCGCCCTTGCTGACGACCGAATAAACGCGCCAATTTAATCGCGCCTTCATTCGCCTCTGCGCCGCTATTTGCGAAAAAAACCTGCGACATGCCCGCGCGTTCGGCCAGCGCATTTGCCAGTTCATGTTGTTGCGGCACATCGTATAAATTCGACACATGGATCAATTGCGTGACTTGATTGTGCAATGCCGCAACCAGTTTCGGGTGATTGTGCCCCAAAGTATTGACGGCAATGCCAGCAAGCGCATCTAAATATCGATTCCCATCGACATCGGTCAACCAAACGCCCTGACCCGACGCAAAAGCGACCGGCAAGCGGTTAAAAACGGGCATGAGACTAGATGGGGTCGGCATTTGACATCCTAAAATAAAATAGGCGACAGGTGTCGCCTTAGCTGAAAACAAGCCTCCATCATAGGGAAAATCGAGAGTGGATGCAAGTTTTATGGCGGCGAATCTGACCTGCGATGAATTGGGTCAATCGTACTCGGTCAGGTTCGCACACACTTGAATCAATTGACGCATGAATGGCAACCATTCATTTTGCAGCCATCACTCACGCAACAACAAACCTATTTATATTTCCTTTGGCATATTGCCCTCTTCCACGACAATCGTCTTCGGAGGATAGAAAAAATCCTGTGGGCGTTTAAAAAAGCGTTTGAACATCAAGCCGCCCAATACGATTTCTTTAAAAAAGTCACTGCCTTTCGAGGTCAAAGCGACCCACAACGCCAATGCAAAGCTCACGGTTAAATTCACCGCACCGATCAACAAAACACCGGAAGCGATCAACAGCGCATGCTGCCATGTCATATTAAAATTCAAGTCATACAATGCCAGACCCATATTAGCAGTCGACAACGTGACATGGCGAATGTCGAGCGGCAAACCCAAAAAACCGCCAATCGGTGCAATAAAGGCCAACATGATGCCCAAGAGGAAATTACCCGCCAACGCGCCAAGGTTGTGATCGACATAACGCGAAATTTTATAAGTGCGCACTCGCCCGACAACTTGATCAGCCACGGCCAACAAGCAATGCGCGCGGCGATATGATTGTACTTAGCCTTATTGTCGTAGTGGCCCGAAATCAGACCCGCCGTAAACAAGCAAATACCCGCCACCCCAGCATAAATCAAAGCAGAAGGATGTGTGGGATCTAACTCGTCCA
>JBIKPB010000073.1:0-7559 GCA_044357705.1 Formosimonas sp.
GCATTCGTGATGCTGAACGCGATCAATTGTTGCAGGACTTCCTTGCACGCGGCGAAAAAATTATGATGGGTACGGTTAAGCGCGTGGATAAAGTTCAAGCGATTATTGAATCGGGCCGTGTTGAAGCCGTACTGCCGCGCGAGCACATGCTGCCACGTGAAAATTTACGTGCCGGTGATCGTGTGCGCGCTTATATGTTATCGGTCGATCAAACTGCGCGCGGTGCGCGCCAAGTTCAATTGAGTCGCACGGCTCCTGAGTTTTTGATGGAGTTGTTCCGTCAGGAGGTTCCAGAGATTGACCAAGGCGTCTTACAGCTCAAAGGCGCAGCACGTGATCCGGGTGTGCGTGCGAAAATTGCCGTACATGCGTTGGATTCGCGTATTGATCCTGTGGGCACTTGCGTTGGTGTACGTGGTTCACGTGTGACTGCGGTGCGTAACGAAATCGGCGGCGAAGCGGTGGATATCGTGATTTGGAATGAAGAACCGGCACAATTTGTCATGAATGCGTTGTCACCCGCCGTCGTGAGCTCGATTGTGGTTGATGAAGAGCAGCACTCGATGGAAGTTGTGGTTGATGAAGAAAATCTCGCGATCGCAATTGGTCGTGCCGGTCAAAACGTGCGCTTAGCAAGCCAATTGACAGGCTGGCAAATCAACTTGATGACGACCGAACAATCGTCTGAAAAACACGAAAAAGAAAGCCGCGCTTTGATTCACATGTTTACGGCGAAATTGGACGTGGATGAAGAAATCGCTGCGATTTTGATCGAAGAAGGCTTCACAAGTTTGGAAGAAGTGGCGTATGTTCCGGTTGCTGAAATGCTTGAAATCGACGCGTTTGATGAAGATTTGGTTGAAGAGTTGCGCTCACGTGCACGTGCTGCGATTTTGACGGCTGCGATTGCGCATGAAGAAAGCGCTGATGCAGCACTCGATTTAGCCAGCTTAGATGGCATGACTTCCTTGATCGAAGCACAATTGAACGATAACAACATCCAAACTCGCGATGATTTGGCGGATTTGGCAGTTGATGAATTGATGGAAATGACGACTTTGAATGAAGCCACAGCCAAAGAAATGATTATGAAAGCGCGCGCTCATTGGTTTGACGAAGCGTAAACGAATAAAGGAAAATAATATATGCAAAAAACAACCGTAAGCTCGTTTGCGTCTGAACTCAAAATGCCCGTGGATGTCCTTCTCGAGCAATTGAATGCAGCGAGCGTGAATAAAACGTCGGGTGACGATGAGTTGAGCGAAGCCGACAAAACAGCATTGCTCGCCTCATTGCGTCAAGCACATGGTGTGATAGATACCGCGAAGAAGAAAATCACATTGACACGTAAGTCAACGACCGAAATTCGTCAAGCCGATGGCACAGGAAAAACCCGCACTGTGCATGTCGAAGTTAAGAAAAAACGCACATTTGTTGCGCGTGATGCAGTTGAAGTTGCTGCGGCACCAGAAGTAAAAGCGCTCGATGTCGCTGAAACCGTACCTGCTGCGGAAGTCAAACACGTCTTAGATGATGCCGAAATTGCTAAGCGCGAAGCAGAGTTCGCGCGTGCTCAAGAGTTGCTTGCTCGCCAAGAAGCGGATGCAAAAGCCCGTACTCAAGTTACCGAATCGGCACCTGCAAAAGTTGCTGAAAAAGTAACTATTGAAAAAAAATCGGTTGCAGTTACAAAATCAACACCAGCACCTGAAAAAGCGGCTGAACCAGAAGTCAAGCAAACTGCTGAGCAAAAGCGTGCGATCAAGTCGCTTGAAAAAGCGCGTGCTGATGCTGAAGAAGCGCGTGCATCACTCGAAGCAGCACGCGCTGAGCGTGTTGTGCAAGCCAATTCACTGGATGTTGAGCGAGATCGTCGTCGTCAAGCCGCTGAGATGGAGGCTGCCAATATTAAAAACATGATGGCACAGCCGGCGAAAACACTCACCGCTAAACCGATTGAAGGCACGTTACATAAACCTGCCAAGCCAGAAGGTTCTGTGGTTAAAGCCAAACCTGTAGTCGTGGTGCAAGAAGTGGATAGCAAAGGTCGTAAAATTGTTGCTCCGAATAAAGGAGTCAATGATGGTGGTCGTGGTCGTGGCGGTCTTAAAACTCGTGGTGGCGCGATGGATGATCGTGGCGGTCGTCGTGGCGGTGGTAAAAATCGCAATCGCAACCAAGAACCTGAGGTGGGTGATTTCGTTGCGCCGACTGAGGCGATTGTGCATGACGTTTATGTTCCAGAAACCATTTCAGTTGCTGATTTGGCACACAAAATGGCGATTAAAGCTTCTGAAATCATCAAGGCCTTGATGAAACTCGGCCAAATGGTCACGATCAACCAAGTACTCGATCAAGACACGGCGATGATTTTGGTTGAAGAAATGGGTCATAAGGCCTTTGCAGCGAAATTGGATGATCCGGACGCTTACCTTGAAGAAAGCATTGAGCATCAAGAATATGAGTTATTCCCGCGCGCACCGGTCGTCACTGTTATGGGCCACGTTGATCACGGTAAGACTTCATTGCTTGACGCGATTCGTCGCGCGCGCGTGGCGCATGGTGAGGCGGGCGGTATCACGCAGCACATCGGCGCGTACCACGTTGAAACCGAACGCGGTATGGTGACATTCCTCGACACCCCAGGTCACGAGGCGTTTACCGCCATGCGTGCGCGTGGTGCGCAAGCGACCGACATTGTGATTTTGGTGGTTGCCGCCGACGATGGCGTGATGCCGCAAACCAAAGAAGCGATTGCGCACGCCAAAGCAGCAGGCGTGCCGCTTGTGGTAGCGGTGAATAAAATTGATAAACCCGATGCCAATATGGAACGCGTCAAAACCGAGCTCGTGACGGAAGAAGTGATTCCTGAAGAATACGGTGGCGATACGCCATTTGTGGGTGTATCCGCCAAGCAAGGTACGGGTTTAGATGAATTGCTCGAGCAGGTTTTGTTGCAAGCCGAGGTTTTAGAATTGCGCGCACCTGTTGATTCACCCGCCAAAGGTTTGGTGATTGAAGCGCGTTTGGACAAAGGTAAAGGCGCGGTCGCGACGATTTTGGTGCAAAGCGGTACATTGCGCAAAGGCGACAGTTTGCTCATCGGCAGTGTGTTTGGTCGTGTGCGTGCGATGCTCGACGAAAACGGCAAAGCGATTACCGAGGCCGGCCCGTCGATTCCAGTTGAAGTGCAAGGCTTATCCGACGTACCCGCAGCGGGTGAAGATGTCATGGTCATGGCGGACGAGCGCAAAGCGCGTGAAATTGCATTGTTCCGTCAGGGTAAATTCCGTGACGTGAAGCTCGCCAAACAGCAAGCCGCCAAACTCGAAAATATGTTTGAAAATATGACCGAAGGCGAAGTACAAACCCTCACCATTATCATCAAAGCCGACGTACAAGGCTCGCAAGAAGCGTTGACGCAGTCATTGGTCAAACTCTCAACCGACGAGATTAAAGTGCAAGTCGTGCATGGCGGCGTGGGCGGTATTTCTGAATCTGACATCAACTTGGCAGGCGCGTCCAACTCGGTCGTGATTGGTTTCAACACCCGTGCCGATGCGCAAGCGCGTAAACTCGCCGAGACGATTGGCGTGGATATTCATTATTACAACGTGATTTACGATGCGGTGGATGATGTGCGCTTGGCCATGACAGGTATGCTCGCACCCGAAAAACGTGAAGAAATGCTCGGTTTGGTTGAGATTCGCCAAGTATTCCGCGCCACCAAAATCGGTACGATTGCAGGTTGTATGGTGCTCGAAGGCACGATTAAACGCGGTGCAATGGTTCGTTTGTTGCGCAACAATATTGTCATTCACACGGGTGAACTCGAGTCGCTTAAACGCTTTAAAGACGAAGTTAAAGAAGTTAAAGAAGGCTTTGAATGCGGCTTGGCGATTAAAAACTACACCGATATTGCCGAAGGCGATAAAGTTGAAGTGTTTGTGATTAACGAAGTAGCGCGTACTTTGTAATAATATTTGCCGTCATTCCCGTGCAGGCGGGAATCCAGTCAAATGCGTAGCATTTGTTGATGGTTGCAGCAACATTAGCATCGACGGTGCGCTATGCGCCCCACTGGATTCCCGCCTACGCGGGAATGACGAAATAAACTTTTGAAAATAATTTTATGGCCAAAAAAGCCCCAACCGACCGCACCATCCGCATTGCCGAGCAAATCAAAAAAGACGTGTCGATTTTGATTGCGCGCGAATTACGCGACCCACGCGTGGGCATGGTGACGATTCAAGATGTGCAGTTGACTGCGGATTATGCGCACGCCAAGTTGTTTTTTACCGTGCTCGGCGGTGAGTCGGCGGTGGTTGAAAAAGTGTTGAATGAATCAGCGGGATTTTTGCGCAATCATTTATTCAAAATGCTGCGCGTGCATACCGTGCCGAGTTTGCATTTTGTGTTTGACCAAAGTTTAGAGCGCGCGATGAAATTATCCGTGCTGATTAGTGCCGCCAATCAAATGCACACATCCGATGACGACGAGCAGCCCTAAAAAGCAACGCCGCGCGATTGACGGCGTGTTGTTGCTGTACAAGCCGCTCGGTTGTTCGTCCACCCAAGCCTTGGGGCGCGCCAAATGGTTGCTCGGCGCGGTCAAGGGCGGTCACACGGGCACGCTCGATCCGCTCGCCGATGGCTTGCTGCCGCTGTGTTTTGGTCACGCGACCAAGTTGGCGCATGATTTATTGGACGCGGACAAAACCTACGACGCGTTCATCGTTTTGGGCAAAAGCACGACCACGGGCGACGCCGAGGGTGAGGTTAATTTTAGTTCTGATATTGTCATCAATCGTCAACAATGGGATGCAATGCTGCCGCAGTTTATGGGCGAGATTGCTCAAGTGCCGCCGATGTACTCGGCACTCAAAAAAGACGGCAAACCGCTGTACGAATACGCGCGAGCAGGTGTTGAGGTCGAACGTGTGGCGCGGCAAGTGACTATTTTGAATATGACGACGGTTGCATTTGATTACCCATTTGTAACCTTGAGCGTCACATGCAGCAAAGGCACGTACATTCGGACTTTGGCCGAGGATATGGGCAAGGCTTTAGGTGTCGGTGCTCATTTGCGTGGCTTGACCCGCACGGCGGTGGGTTCGTTGTTGCTCAAAGATGCGATGACTTTAGAAGCGTTTGAGGCATTGCCCGAATTAGACCGTGCATCGGTTTTATTACCGTTTGATGCGCTGATGCAAAACACGCCAGCGATTGAGTTGGACGATGCAGCCGCCGCGCGGTTTGTGCAGGGGCAGCGTTTGAAAGTAATCCATACAAATACGGAAGTTGTACGTGTGTATAAAAACGGTATATTAATTGGATTGGCGAGTATTTCGAGAGGAACGCTATTTCCTAACAAAGTTTTAAACAATGCATAAAAAAGAAAAACCATGTTGGATACAAAACAATTAGAAGCCTTTTATAAAGCCGCTCAACTCAAAAGTTTTGACAAGGCCGCACAACAATTAAATATAACGCCGAGTGCGGTGTCTCAACGAATAAAAACATTAGAAATCGCGTTATCCACAACGCTATTTGACCGAGGTTCTCAAATGGAGTTGACGCTTGCTGGAGAGGTTTTGCTTCGCTATGCCAATCAACGAAAAATAATGGATTACGAGTTGCTGCAACAGTTCAACCCCGCCGTTTCTAATAACAAATATTTGTCTATTGCGGTTGGTATCAATGCTGATAGTTTGTCAACGTGGTGGTCTTCGGTTATTCCCAATATTGTTAATATGTTTGAGATTTTGCCTGAAATGATTGTGGACGACCAAGAGCACACTTTAGAACTTTTAGAAAAAGGCGAGGTTGTGGGGTGTATCAGTACATACCCTACAGAAAAGGCGGGTTTGACTTCAAAATTATTGGGGTATATGGAGTATACGTGTGTTGCCAGCCATACCTTTGTTTCACGATATTTACCAAACGGCTTTTCTGCACAAAGTTTATCTACAATGCCCGCTGTTGTATACAATAAAAAAGACGCTTTGCATGACGATATGATTGAGCGGGTTTTTCATTTAACAAAAGTTTCGCATCCTAAAATTTATGTACCATCCCCCGATATTTTTGTAGAAAGCATTGTACAAAGTTGTGGTTATGGCATGGTGCCGACTTTACAGGTTAAACAATTGTTGCACGATAAAACATTAATTGACTTAACCCCCCAACACCATACAAAGCTACCGTTGTATTGGTGTCATTGGGTGGGGCAATCCGAGTTGCTTCAAAAGCTAACCAGCCTTATTGAAAATCATGCTCGCTCATCACTGATTTGAAATGAGTTT
Organism: Formosimonas sp.; assembly: GCA_044357705.1. Lineage (GTDB taxonomy): Bacteria > Pseudomonadota > Gammaproteobacteria > Burkholderiales > Burkholderiaceae > Hydromonas. The sequence continues at coordinate 6,306 of JBIKPB010000073.1, forward strand.
TTTTAGGTGAGTACTGGCTTATGAATACACCCGCTAAAATCAAAATAATACACAGCAATTGAACCATATTGATTTGCTCGTTCAGGATAAGAGCTGACATTAAGAGGGCGAAGACGGGTACTAAATTAACAAACATAGATGATTGACTTGCGCCAATATTTGCAATGCCCCAGTTGTACAAAAAGTACCCGCCTAAAGTCACGAAAATCCCCAAGTAAAATAATGAAAAAACATGTGTCCATTCAAGGCTACTTGCAGGAACTAACAAAATTGGTTGTGTAAAAGCAAGTGGTATAAAAAATATACTACCTATAAATGCTTGCATTGCTGTCAAGAAGAACGGGGAATATCTCGAGCTGATTTTTTCGAGAATAAGCACATACAAACACGACGAAACCATTGCACCAAATTCTAATAAATTTCCAAGAATAGGGCGCGTTGCGACTTCAGTAGGCGCGGTACTCAAAGTTAAGCCAATTGAACCGATAATGGCTAAACTTAAGCCACAAATGGCAAACATTGATAATTTGCGTCGATAGACAAACCAACCTGCAATGGCGATTAACGGTGGTAATAATGAGTTGATGACACCAGCCGAGCCTGCCGTGGTGTACTTGAGCGCATAGGCTTCAAATACAAAATATAAGCACGGCTCAGCCAGAGACATCAGCAACAACCAAAGCCAATCGCCTTTAATGTATTGATTTTTACCAAAAAACCGCCGCAAAAATAAAAAGCAAATACTCGCAATGACCATTCGGCAGCAAATCACAAAATAAGGTGAAAACACTCCAATGCTGTGCTTTAAGGCAATAAATGAACTGCCCCACGCAAAAGTTGCCATGATGAGTGCTGCTGGCGCAAGAAGAGGGTGTTTTAAGATGTTGTTTTTCATGCGATAACTCGATTGTTGCCTTGGTCAATGAATGCTTGATGTGAGTCCCAATTGGTAGAACAATTTACCCGACGCATCCAGCGTTGTTTACTCCCATAATTAGGCACATAAACAGAGCGTCCGTGTGCGACGGTATTGTTATTTATAATGGCAATATCACCTGGCTTTAAAATAATTTTATCCCCCACTTCATCGCAAATCCTCCAAAGTTCAATTAGCGCATTTTCTGCATCTTCGTTTAAAGTGACTGTAAAGGCTTGGTCGATGTGTAATCCCCCCACAAAAAAGCACCATTTAAAAGTAGAACTTTCTCGTAAACTTAGACAAGGAGAATTTCTATGAAGACCTCAAGATACAGC
>JBIKPB010000105.1:0-5766 GCA_044357705.1 Formosimonas sp.
AACCTGCAGTGTACTCAAGCCACTCGGGTCGAGCTAAAGCTGCGCGAACGGCATCGTCGTAACCGCCACTCATGCGCGCTTTGATCGCCTCGGCATTGCGACGGCGTTGTGGTGCAAAAACGAGCTTATCAAGTACCCAGAATATACCCGTGATAAAAAACAACGCTGTTAAGATATAAGCAAACCACATATTGAATTGAACCCTTGTATTTTGATTTTAGGTCAAAGGTGCCAAAATTTGACTGACACACTTCCTAAGTTGAATCCCAGAAAAAATAAATTGAACTTTTTCGCTTCTTAATCATCCACTCGCAAAATCGCCAAAAACGCTTCTTGTGGCACTTCGACCGAGCCGACTTGCTTCATGCGTTTTTTACCGGCTTTTTGTTTCTCTAACAATTTTTTCTTACGCGTAATGTCACCGCCATAACATTTCGCCAAAACGTTTTTACGCATGGCTTTGACGTTTTCACGCGCGATAATATTGGAACCAATCGCAGCCTGAATCGCCACATCGTACATTTGACGTGGAATCAACTCGCGCATTTTAGCGGCGACCATACGACCGCGATGCGCTGAATTACTGCGATGCACGATGATCGCCAAAGCGTCGATTTTTTCGTTGTTGAGCAACATGTCTACTTTGACCACATCGGCAGCTCGGTACTCAAGAAACTCGTAGTCCATTGACGCATAACCGCGCGAAGTTGATTTGAGTTTGTCAAAAAAGTCCATCACGACTTCAGCCATCGGGATTTCATAAGTTAATTTGACCTGACGGCTGTGATAGGTCATATTGGTTTGGAGGCCGCGTTTGTTGGTGCACAAGGTCATCACTGCGCCGACATACTCCTGCGGCATGAATAAATTAACAGTGACAATCGGCTCGCGGATTTCTTCGATGCGGCTCGGATCGGGCATTTTGGATGGATTTTCCATCTGAATCATCGTGCCATCGCGCAAAACCACTTCATAAATCACCGAGGGCGCAGTGGTAATGAGATCCATATCGAATTCTCGCTCGAGTCGCTCCTGCACGATTTCCATGTGCAATAAACCCAAGAAACCACAGCGGAAACCAAAACCCAACGCTTGAGAAACTTCGGGTTCGTAGTGCAAGGATGCGTCGTTGAGCTTGAGCTTTTCGAGTGATTCGCGCAAGGCGTCATATTCAGACGACTCAACCGGGAACAACCCCGCAAACACTTGTGATTTGATTTCTTTAAATCCGGGCAGCGGCTCTGGCGCGGCTTTACGTGTGGCCGAGTTGACGTGAGTAATTGTATCGCCAACTTTGGCGATGTCCAGTTCTTTAAGCCCTGTGATAATGAAGCCCACTTGCCCGGCAGACAGTTGTGGTAAATTTTTTGATTTGGGTGTGAAAATTCCGAGATGCTCAACGCCGAGATTAGCACCCGTTGCCATCATTTGGATTTTGTCACGGGTTTTAAGCGTGCCGTTCATGACGCGCACGAGCATGACCACACCCACATAATTGTCAAACCAAGCGTCGATCAAGAGTGCTTGTAAAGGTGCATCCGGATCGCCTTCTGGCGGTGGAATGCGCTCAATCATACGTTCGATCACGTCTTGTACACCAACACCGGTTTTGGCTGAACAAAGCACCGCATCTGAAGCTTCAATGCCGATCACGTCTTCGATCTCGGCAATCGCATTGGCGGGCTCTGCGGCGGGTAAATCGATTTTATTGAGTACGGGGACGACTTCCATGTCGAGCTCTAACGCGGTGTAGCAGTTCGCTACTGTCTGAGCCTCGACACCTTGGGAAGCATCGACAACTAATAATGCCCCCTCACAAGCCGATAAGGAGCGCGAAACCTCATACGAAAAATCGACGTGACCCGGTGTGTCGATCAAATTGAGAAAATAAGTTTCGCCATTGCGGGCTTTGTATTCCAATGCAGCAGTTTGCGCTTTGATTGTAATGCCTCGTTCACGTTCAATATCCATTGAATCAAGGACTTGCGACTCCATTTCACGGTCAGATAAGCCACCACACATGTGAATGATGCGATCTGCAAGTGTGGATTTACCGTGGTCAATGTGGGCGATGATGGAGAAGTTACGGATGTTTTTCATTAATGTCGCTTATATATCATTTGATGATGCAAGAAAGCGAGCATTTTACTTGAATCCGCACACCCACGTACTGTATTTCACGTTACAATGTCGGTGTTCCTGCACCATTCGCGATTTAACAGCCCACACTCTTGTACCAATAAGCATTAACAGTTGCAAAACATTATTAAGCAGGCGTGAGCATCTCTTGTCAGATGAGCCCAATGTTTAATTGCTTGCAACGCCTTTGAACCGCATGGTTCAAGGGTCTCGGCTAAACGAATGGAGCGGGAATTTTTTTGCCTAAAATTAATCAATCATGGATCAAGCGATCAACATCAAACCGCGCACTTAGCTATGATTTGTTTGTTGCTGTGTAAAATTACCCCGAGAATGATTGTGATCCATGAATCATAAAGAGTCATTCATATAATAACTTGAGGATTGTCATGGATTTAATTTGGCTGGCTTACCCTTTATTGGGTTGTGTTGTAGGATTTTTAGCCGGTTTGCTGGGCATTGGCGGCGGTTTATTGACCGTTCCCGTATTGACTATGATTTTACAAATGCAAGGTTATGCTCATCCTGATTTGCATAAAATCGCCCTTGCCACATCAACCACTGCCATCTCATTCACTGCTTTTTCGAGCATGCGCTCACACTGGAAACACAATAATGTCAACTGGATGGTGGTCAAAAGATTACTGCCGGGAATCTTGATCGGTACGCTGATCGGTGCCCAATTGGTTCGATGGATGCCAGTCACCCCTTTGCGCATTGTTTTTATCGCATTTGCTTTTTACACCGCCTATTCAATGCTGATCAGTAAACAACCGAAACCTTCGCGTACTTTCCCGTCTCAACCGATCATGTTTGGCGTTGGCAACGGTATTGGCATCATTTCTACTTTGATTTCAGCCGGCGGCGGCTTTATTTCGGTACCATTCATGATCTGGTGTAATGTCAATGCGCGTTTGGCAATCGGTACTTCGGCTGCGCTTGGTTTTCCCATCGCAGTCGGTGCGGTATTGGGCTACTTATTAATCGGATTTAGCCTGACGGGTTTACCGTCTATGACATTTGCTTATATTTACCTACCTGCAGTCATCGGGATTGTACTGACCAGTGCTTTGTTTGCACCGCTTGGTGCCAAAATGGCACAACGCTGGAATGTATTTACGCTGAAAAAAATATTTGCATGGATGCTGATCTTTTTGGGCCTACAAATGATGTACAAAATGGGAGTTTCTACATGAGTTTTAAGATTCACCAGCGTGTCTTACTCAAGGCACTGATCGGCGTGGCTTTTGCGCCATCAATACTTGCGCAAGAACTCCCGCAACGTGAAAAAATTGGGCTGGTTTTGTCCGGCGGCGGCGCACGCGGTTTGGCGCATTTGGGTGTGCTCAAAGCTTTAGAAGAACAGCATGTTCCAATTGACTACATTGCCGGCACCAGTGCAGGCGCGTTGATTGGCGGTATGTACGCCAGCGGCATGTCGATTGCCGAGATCGAAGACAAAATCAAAGACATGGATTTAGGTGCCGTCGCTTTTGCGACTGCTGATCGTCGTGAGCTCAGTCAAAACACACGCAATCTGGATTATCAAGCCAACAGCATTGTTGATGTGAGCATCACACAAGGCGGTAAAGTAACCCTGCCGATTGCGGTATCCAACGGTGCCAAAGTTGAAAGCGTCTTACGCGACTTGCTGCAAAACCAACCTTATGCCACCGACTTTGAAAAACTACCCATTCCGTTCAACGCCGTTGCCGCCGATCTGACTACGGGTAAAATGGTGGTGCTCAAAAATGGCCAGTTGGCTCAAGCGCTTCGTGCCAGCATGTCGATTCCGGCAGTGTTTGCCCCGGTCAAAATGGATGGTAAGTTATTGGTCGACGGTATGATTGATCGCAATCTGCCCGTTGACGTCGCTCGCAATATGGGCGCGACCCGTGTCATCGCCGTTGATGTCGGCTCTGATTTGCTCCAAAAAGATCAATTGACCAGCGTGGTTGCGATTTCTGAACAGATGCTGGGCTTGTTGGTCAAGCGCAATGTCGATGAACAAGTCGCGACATTAAGCAAACGAGATGTTTTGATTCGCCCAGATTTGGGCACGATTGGCAACCTTGCGTTCTCCGAAGGTAAAAAAGCAGCTGAACTCGGCTATAAGGCCTTGCAAGATCCAAACACCCAACGCCAACTCGCAACGCTGGCGGTCTCGCCCAACACATATAATACGATCATGCGCAAACACGCGTTGCCTGACGTGCCAACCGACTACATTGATTTTGTTCGCATTCAAACCCACGGTTTAGCCCGCCCTGCCTCATTGCGCGAAGAAATCAAGATGAAAGACGGTCAGAATTTTGATCTGGCCACAGTAAATGCGGACATCGCCCGTTTGATGAGTGCAGGTCGCATCAGTAACGTCACTTATTCGGTCGAAAAAGTCGGCGACAAAACTGAGCTGGTTTACGACGTTACGGAAAAAGATGAGTCCAGCAATTCTTTACGCGCTGGCATTGAAGTGACCTCCAACAGCTTATCCGACCAACAATTCGCACTGCATTTGTCACACCGCAACGTTTGGCTCAATGCATTGGGTGGCGAATGGCGCAATCATTTATCCATCGGTAAACGCACACAACTCGATACGCTGATCAATCAGCCATTGACCCCATCCGGCAGCATTTTTATACGCCCATCTGCGAGCATCGCTTATGAGCGTCTTCCCGCATATTTGAACGACAGTTCACAAAAAGCGACCGAATACGCGATCAGCCGCAACCATGTTGGATTTTTGGTCGGCTCACCGATCGGACGGATTGGCGAATGGGGCATCGGCTTGTCGATGCGCAACGCGCACCTTAAAGGTAATGCCAACAATCCTTCACTTGTCATTCCAAGTGACAAACAATCGAACACCACACTGGATGCCGAGCTCACATTGGATCAGCTCGACAGCGTGTTCATCCCAACACAGGGTTACTTCGTTCGCGCCTATACCCGCCTCGGTCTGAATAAAGAGCGCAACCGTCGCTACTTCAGCGCGGGTGTGCAAGCGCAATACGCCATGCACCGCAACAACCACTCACTAACATTGGCGGTTGAGGCAGGCGGACAAAACAACGATGACAAACATAATTTGTATCTGTCACCCTATGCTTTGGGTGGCTACCACCGTTTGTCAGGCTACGCCAATAACCAGCTCATCGGTAATTATTTGGGTTACACCAGTTTGACCTATCGTTACCGCACACCGTGGAGCATTCTCAACAACCCATTGATTTTGGGTGCATCCATTGAAGCAGGCAACACTTGGCAAACAGCATCCAGCATCGGGCCGGAAAACATGAAATATTCAGGCAGTTTATTTGGCGCGCTCAATACACCAATCGGTCCCGCCCAACTGGGTATTGGTTTAACCAAAAACGGTAAAGTAAACTTTTATTTCTTTTTAGGTCGTACATTCTCTGATAGTAGATAATATGGAATATTTAAACAATCCCACGGAATTAATCAACACTACAGACACCATCGAGACTGTTGATTATTTACACAAAGCCTTGGATGGTCAACCGGATGATTGGGCACCTAAAGTTGCAATCAAAACCGAACCGATTCGGTTTACATTCTCGGGTCGTGGTCGTGACTATTTGTCCCTGTGGTTGACCAACTGGA
>JBIKPB010000074.1:0-7318 GCA_044357705.1 Formosimonas sp.
ACGCAATGCACGACCGAAAGCTTTAAATACAGTTTCGATTTGGTGATGTGCATTGATACCGCGCAGATTATCGATATGCAAACTCGCACCGGCGTGATTGACAAAGCCACGGAAAAACTCGATTGACAGATCCAAGTCAAAATTACCGACGCGCGCGCGCGTAAAAGGCACATGAAACTCTAAGCCGGGACGGCCTGAAAAGTCGATGACCACGCGTGACAAAGCCTCATCAAGCGGCACGTACGAATGGCCGTATCGCGTTAAACCACGCTTATCACCAATCGCTTGAGCAATCGCTTGACCAAGCGTGATGCCGACATCCTCAACCGTATGGTGATCGTCAATGTGCGTATCGCCGGTCGCTGTGACATTCAAATCAATCAGGCCATGACGTGCAATTTGATCCAGCATGTGATCCAGAAACGGCACGCCGGAGTTCAATTCAGCCTTACCGGTGCCATCAAGATTGAGGGCAATGGTGACTTGCGTTTCGGAAGTATTGCGGGTGACTTGAGCAGTACGTGACATGGTGTTTCCATCAAAATTGTGCAAAGCAGTATTTTAATGGAATTTAACCCGTATGGGGTCGGTAAATCCGCGCGGTTGGTATGGTTGTGGCAAATTTACCGCTGAGACGATCAAATGACTCTCACGCAGCGCTTCGTAAATATTCATGTTCATGTGCCCTCTCCTCTATTGTCGGATTACAGTTAAATTTACGGCCATACTTACACAACAATGACGCGCTCAGCTCAAAGTACGAATTGCATCAATCAAATTCCGATTTTCTTCCACCGTGCCGACCGTCAAGCGCAAGCAGTTTGCCATCAAGCGATGCGCTTTCGAGACATTTTTCACCAAAACACCACGCGCTTTTAAACCCTCAAATGCGGCATCCGCGTCAGGAAAACGCACCAAGACGAAATTCGCATTGCTTTTGAATACTTTTAAGCCTTCAATTTCATTCAACGCATTCATGAGCTCGCTGCGCGTTTGACGAATTTGTGTCGCCTGATCGTTTAAAACCGACGCATGTTGCAACACAAATGTCACCGCCGCTTCGGTCAAGACATTGACGTTATAAGGCGGGCGCACTTTTTCTAACTCATTGATCACGTCCGCACGACCGACCATGTAGCCCAAACGCACTCCGGCCAAACCAAGTTTCGATACGGTACGCATGACCAACAGATTTTCAAACTGCGCTAAATCATTCATCCACGAATACTCGGCGAACGGTTGGTAAGCTTCATCAACTACGACAAATGCCTGCCGCTGATGCGCGGCCTCGATGATCGCGATCATATCGGCGCGCTCAAATTCTGCGCCGGTTGGATTGTTCGGATAGGGCAAATACACCAACGACGGACGATACTCTTCAATCGCCATGACCATCGCCATCGGATCAAGTACAAACTCGGCTCCCTCTTCAACCAAATCGACTTCAATATACTTGACATGATTGAGCATCGCCGATGCGCGATACATGACAAAACTAGGTGCCGGTGCCAAAATCGTCACTGGATCATGATAGTTTTCACTCGGCGATTTAGACAGCGCCATCGACAACAAATGAATCAGTTCATCCGAGCCATTACCCAAAATGGTTTGAAAACCATCAGGAATTTGGGCGTAGGTTTTGAGCGCAGCTTGTAAAACGCTGTACGTCGGTACGGGATAACGATTCAATGCCACTTCCGCCAGATGGTTGGCAAGTTGCTGCTTTAAATCCGCCGGCAATTCATACGGATTTTCCATCGCATCGAGCTTGATCAAACCATTGGCATCGGGAACGTGATAAGCACCCATGGCGCGAACATCAGGGCGAAGATTGTCTAAAAGATGAGCGGGAGATGTGAACGGATTCATGATTGATTGTACGATCTGATTAAATGACGTAGACACAAAAACTTGTGCCGCGGGCTTAGATTGTGCACTGACTGATGAAGATAACGCAACCTGTTATTGCATTGTTTTTGCGCGCCCCATCATCGGTGATGAGGCTTTGAGCATAATGAACTATAATGGACTCGTGAAAGCCGTGCATTGACACCCAACAATCAAAATAAGTTGAGAAAGCCGTTTATTTTTGATGTATCGCTGCCAGCTTCGCGTTATCGCTATCTGTGAAATACAACGATGGATGAGGTGATGCAACATTCGTCATTTTTCACATTCTTGATGCCTCGTAGTCTATTACTGTTTTTGATGAGGCATTGATCCTTAAAGCATCAACCAGAAGGGGATTAGAATGAAAAAGTTTCTTTATTTATCTCGAGCAACCGCTCTAAGCGCAGCAATGAGCTTGATTTTTTCCACCTCTGTTTTGGCATTACCGCCGACATTGAACAACAACGGCATTGATTACATCACTGGCGGCATTGGCCTAGATGAGTCAACCGAAATCGAAGCGGCACAGCGCCAATGGCCTCTGACGCTGCAATTTGCCGCTGCCAATCGTACGGGTGGCGAGTTTGTCGCCGATGTCAATGTGAGCATCACTGATAGCCGTGGTCGTGAAGTCATGACGGCCGTTGCTGACGGCCCCTACTTATTGGTAAAGTTACCTCCAGGCCGTTACAACGTGAGTGCTACTTACAATGGCGTGATCATGAAAAAATCTGTCACCATCCAACGAGGTAAACCGGTTAAAGCTTCAATGTTGTGGCGCGCCTCGTAATCACTCAGAAAACACTTTAAGTAATTAAGCTCTTGTATTGATAAGAGCGCAAAAAATCCCGTTCTCATTGAACGGGATTTTTGTATTTAAGCTTACTTTTTCAATCGAAACTCAGCACTCTTCGCATGTGCTTGCAAACCTTCACCATACGCCAGTGTCGAAGCAATCCGCCCCAATGTTTGTGCGCCCTGCTCACTGACATGAATGATCGACGAGCGCTTTTGAAAATCGTACACACCCAGTGGTGAAGAGAATCGAGCGGTACCTGAAGTCGGCAAAACATGATTCGGACCTGCACAATAATCACCCAGCGATTCGGACGTATACGCGCCCATAAAAATCGCACCGGCGTGGCGAATGTGCTGTGCCCATTCGTCGGGATTCAGCGCGGAAATTTCCAAATGCTCCGGCGCAATCGTATTGCTGATCTCACACGCTTCTTGCATACTGCGCGTGACAATCAACGCACCGCGACCTTCGAGTGAAGCGCGAATCACCTCATGACGCGGCATTGCATCAATTTGTTGCTCAATGCTCACGCGTACCTTTTCGACATAAGCGGCATCGGGGCAAAGCAAAATTGACTGCGCAAGCTCATCGTGCTCCGCTTGACTGAATAAGTCCATCGCCACCCAATCGGGATCGGTACTGCCATCGGCAATAATCAGAATCTCCGAAGGACCAGCAATCATGTCAATGCCTACTTGGCCAAACACACGGCGCTTGGCTTCAGCCACGTACGCATTGCCCGGACCCACGATTTTATCAACCCGCGGAATCGTATCAGTACCGTAAGCCAACGCAGCGACCGCTTGCGCGCCACCAACCGTGAAGACCTTAGTCACGCCAGCAATATACGCAGCCGCAAGTACCAACGGATTGCGCACACCATCTGGCGTCGGCACCACCATGATGATTTCGGCAACACCAGCAACGTGTGCCGGTATTGCATTCATCAAAACCGATGACGGATAAGCCGCTTTACCGCCCGGCACATAGATGCCGACACGATCCAGTGGTGTAACCGTTTGACCCAACACCGTTCCGTCCGCTTCGGTATATTGCCAACTGTTGCCGCACTCGCGTTGCTGCGCCTCGTGATAAACACGCACGCGCGACGCAGCAGCTTGCAATGCTGCACGTGGCGTTTCGTCAAGGCTGTCAAACGCAGCTTTCAAATCCATTTGCGTCAAAGTTAAATCACGCATTGAATGTACGCTGACACGGTCAAACTGATTGGTCAACTCAACCACTGCGGCATCGCCGCGTGCACGCACTGCCGTGATGATTTCGTCCACTGCACGACCCACGCTGGCATCGGTGGCGTCGTCAAAAGAGAGACGCTTTTGTAACGTCTCATTAAATCCTGTATCACTTGTATTTAAAATGGGAATATTCACTGCACTCATATAAAACTTTCAATATCCAAAAATGAACAAACCTCTAACGTTTGTATAATTACCTTCTTGAAAAAATGGTGATAAACGATTCACAGACATTCTGAATGTATTATAAGACCTACGATTTTCGTTATGCGCCAACATCGCAGGGACCATCAAAAATAAATAGTGCGCTTCTAAACAGATATGGCATTTCCACAAATCTAGAAGGTCCATATTATTCATAATGGTTTTACCACGCTCAACTTCAAGCAAAATACCCGTATCACGGACAGAACAGTAATAGTCAGGGCGCAAACCACTGGTTGCATACTTTTCAAACAACCCCTTCTTTTCACTCTCAAATCCAAGTTGCTGGGCATGTTCTAAAAAAACATGCTGTACTTTTGCACTGCTGTTGCCAGGCTTGTTTGCTTGCTCCAAAAGTATCAACACATCAGGCTGAGATAAATGGTGGTGAAGCGCATCACCGATAACATTAACTTGAGCAAATTCTTCTGTATGAACAAAACTGGGTTGGACCAACTTTTCGAGCAACACCATTAAAAAACTCCGCTTTTTTACCCAACCGCCATCTTTTTAGATACAAACACTTATAAACGTTTAAGCCAAAGCCGCTTCAAACGCCGCCAAAATCGGGCGCAAACGTGCCGCTTTGAGCTTGAGCGACGCTTGATTGACAATCAATCTCGATGAAATATCGCAAACGTGCTCAACCTCGACCAAATTATTCGCGCGCAACGTGCCACCGGTACTGACCAAATCAACAATCGCGTCACCCAAACCCACCAACGGCCCCAACTCCATCGAGCCATACAGTTTAATCAAATCAACATGCATGCCTTTGGCGGCAAAATGCTGTTTGGCGGTTTCGACGTATTTGGTCACGACACGAATGCGCGCGCCGCTGCGCACAGCACCTTCGTAATCAAAACCGTTTTGTACCGCGACCGACATGCGGCATTTGGCAATCTGTAAATCAATTGGACTGTACAAACCTTCGAGGCCGGATTCGAGCAAAGTGTCTTTACCCGCCACGCCAAAATCGGCGGCACCGTAGCGCACATAAGTGGGGACATCGGAAGCACGCACGATGATCACGCGTAACGCTGCATCATTGGTCGGCAAAATGAGTTTACGCGAAGCTTCCGGATCTTCCAGCACTTCGATGCCAGCTGCGCGCAACATGGGTAAGGTTTCAGTAAAAATTCGACCTTTGGAGAGTGCTAAAGTGAGCATGATGTTTCATTGAGTAAGTTAGCCGACAATGGTACGGCAGACAAAATAAATTATCCCATGAAAGCGCGCTTTATGGGATGTTTGTAGCCACAAAGACTAACTTAAACGCACACAGAATTGATTCTTTTCCGTTACGATGGGTTTGATGTGCGCCATTTTACTTTTTACGCCGCTTCCAAAAATAGATAAGCATTACGAGCGCAAAGGTCCCTGCAAATAAAAAAACGACAAGAAGTACTCGGATCCAATATGGCAAACCATGGAACTTCTGAACCGTCTTTGACATAGCGAGACCCATTTTACCGGCTTGATTGGATTGTTGAGCAGCTTCTTTTTTAATTCGTTCAGCTTCTGTCGCAAGCGCCACTCGTCTTTCGTAGTCTTGCAATGCCAAATCATATTTGAACTCAGCGTCATCAAAAACCTTGTGTCGCTCACCGGTATACTCAACCAATTCGCTGTTATAGTCTTTGATCGTTTTCTCTAATTTGGCACAAGATGAGTCATACGGCAATGTAGACAAATAACGATCGAATTTTTGAAGATAAGACTGGTTGTACGCGTGATGCGTCAGTTCATGCTTTTTAATGCGTTGATATTCTTTTGCAAAAAAAGATTTAACCACTTTAGGAAGCTTTTGATCTCCCGCAATCGCAGGCAAATAAATAGCAGTCGTATCTGTGATGGTATAGGCATTTAACTGACAAACACCATCATTTGGTTGACGTGAATTAGAAGCAAACTGATGTGAAGAATGAGTTAAGCCTATCGGCTTAACGTCGCCATCTCTACCATCATAATGCCGGCTAGAGTCAGGGAACCATTGCGCTAACGGGCTATATTTATGAATCGCGCGTCGCACTTCTCTTGAGGTTTTCTCTTTACCAGTGAGATGAACTGGATAGGTTTTCCAAAATAATTGCTCTTCAATTTTAGCGGGCGCATTGAATGTAAAACAACCGACAAAAACCAAAAATAAAATACGTAGTTTTTTTATCATTATATTGGGTCAAGCGCTTTGCTTAACCTCCCTTTTTCTTATTCAGCATCCAATTTTTATTCATCATCATTGGCACTCTATTGCCCAACTAATCAAGCTTTTTTTAAAAATTCGGATTTGAGTGACATAGCAATACCATCAACTTTGCAATCAATATCATGATCACCTTCTACGATGCGGATACCTTTGACTTTAGTGCCTTTTTTGATAACGATGGATGAACCTTTAACTTTAAGGTCTTTGATCAAAATCACTGAGTCGCCATTGGTCAACGCATTGCCGTTACTGTCTTTAACGATACGCTGTTCATCAACTGAGGAGCTGGGCGCTTCAAGCGAAAACTCGTGACCGCAATCGGCGCAAACAATCCGATCACCATCAGGATAAGTATGGGACTGGCTACACAGCGGGCATGGGGGCAAAGCGGTCATTATTGTTTTCCTAAGAGGGTAAAATCATTGACTGTGGCGCCATTGTACCGTTTTTAGTCAACCGATCCTAGAGATCAGGCTGATTCGGCACTATTTTCTCGGATCGAGACGACCAACTGTTCGACCCAATTCATAAACACTCTGACTCGTTTGGGTAAGTGTCGACGATGCGGATAGACTGCGAATAAAGGCATTGAGGGTGCGCACTCATGCGGCAAAATTTGCACCATCGTCAGCTTGTAATCCCCCCATTTTTAGCATCACCTAAAAGCAGAGGTTAAGCGACGTCAATCAGTCGTCTTGGCGGTACACCGCCAATTGCTGAATGAGGTCGCACGTTATTGTAAGTCCAAAGCCACTCGGTCGCCAAGTTTTGTGCGTGCTCAACCGATTCAAACAAATGTAAATCAAGCCACTCATGCCTTGCAGTTCGATTAAATCGTTCAATGTAGGCATTTTGCGTTGGCTTGCCAGGCTGCGTGTACATCAAGGTAATACGCCGTTCATTCGCCCAGTCCACCAACTTTTGGCTGATGTATTCAGGGCCGTTGTCACAGCGCAGTGCATC
>JBIKPB010000075.1:0-7312 GCA_044357705.1 Formosimonas sp.
ACTGGCCGCCATACCGATACACATGGTTGAAACGTCCGGTTTGATGAAGTTCATCGTGTCGAAAATGCCCAAGCCTGCGGAGACAGAACCACCAGGCGAATTGATATACAGATGAATATCTTTATCTGGATTTTCGCTTTCCAAAAACAGCATTTGCGCGATGACTAAATTGGCTGTTTGATCGTTCACTTCACCGACTAAAAAGATAATGCGCTCTTTGAGTAAACGAGAGTAAATATCAAAGGCGCGCTCACCGCGACCCGTTTGCTCGATAACGGTGGGGATGAGACCAAGACTTTGGGGATAATCATGCAACATGGGGATTCCTTGAAGGGGCAAAAAACAGAATTGGGGGCGAATGGTAGAAAAACAACTGCAATCGAGCAGATTCGGAATGCCGCTATGATAGCTTAAATCGGTAGTTCAAGTGGTCGGAGAGGGCATGTGTTTTTGCTCAAACTCGACACTTCCAATGATTTTTGGGTGGGCGGCTCGTTTTGGGACTGTAATTCGTAATAATGATGGTCAATCACGCGGCGCTTGTTTGTATTTTTGAATAAAATGGCCTGAAGCTGCACCGCTTTTATCTGATTAACTCATACCTTTCAAAGGAAATACCTGATGAAATTGCCTGCCGATACTTTTCCGTTTCTCAGCGAACTGGCTGCTAACAATAACCGCGAATGGTTTAATGCACAAAAGCCGCGTTTTAAAGCCTTACAAGACGAAATGATTGGTTTTATTGATGCGCTGATTGGGCAAATGATCCCTTTAGAGCCGTTGTTGGTCAGCGTCGAAGCCAAAGATTGCTTGTTTCGCATTTACAAAGATGCACGTTTTTCAAAAGGCCAGCCTCCGTACAAAACGCATTTCGGTATTCATATTGTCAGCAGTGGTAAGCGTTCTGATTTTGGTCGGGCTGGGTTTTATCTGCATATTGAACCGAATGCTTGCATGATTGCTGGGGGCGCACATGCCCCCAGCCCCGC
The DNA here is from genome assembly GCA_044357705.1 of Formosimonas sp. Lineage (GTDB taxonomy): Bacteria > Pseudomonadota > Gammaproteobacteria > Burkholderiales > Burkholderiaceae > Hydromonas. The sequence goes on from JBIKPB010000075.1 coordinate 990, forward strand.
ATGGCTCAAGCAGATCAGACAAGAAATTTTGACCAATGGTGAGACGCTAGAAGAAATCTTGGCCGACAAAACATTCAAAAAATATTTTGGTGCGCTGAGAGGTGACCAACTCAGCCGGCCACCTGTTGGATTTGCTAAAGATGCAGCACACATGGATTTATTGCGCCATAAAACTTTATGGGTGCAGCATGATTTTGCGGACGACAAGCTGACTGGTACAGGGTTTATGGCGTATTACCATAAAGTTTTTGAGGCGTATTTGCCATTTCAGCAGTTTTTGAATCAGGCCTAAATTAGGCGTGGGGAAATCGTCCACCCGCAGGTGACCAGTTTTCCCACGGCACGTCTTGGAAGCACACCATCAGATTTTCAGGGTCAAAGTTGTGTTGGGATAAATGTTGAACGATATCCGCAACAATCTGTTTCTTGACCTCAACGCTGCGTCCTGAACCCAATAAAATTTCCATTAAAATAAAGTCTTCGGTTCGACGGGTTTTGACATCGGGAAACATCGGATCAAAGTGAAAGTCGTCTGCGCTGAGCTCCAAAACACGATGAAAAACATCGTTTGGGTTGACACCCGCATGAATTAACGCCGCATGTGCGGCAGTCAATGCCGTATTTTTAAATTCAGCAGATTTGCTTTGGCGGGTGGTGATGGTCACAATAGGCATTGTTATGGGGCACATTCATGGCGTTGTGCATCCCAAACGCCGTTTTGATCCAGACATTGGTTTTGTTGATGCGTGTGGTAAATAGACAGACCAATGACAAGTAGGACGATGGCAATCACAGCGAGTAAGATTTTTGGACGCATATTTTTCCCGATTTATGCATTTAAAAGAGGAATCAAACCATCCAAACCCATGTGGTTCAATGCAACGTGAGCACGTTCTTGGACGCGTGGTTTGGCGTGATAAGCCACCGACAATCCACTGATCGCCATCATGGGCAAATCATTGGCGCCGTCGCCCATGCAAATCGCAGCGGTAGTCGGAACATTGAGCGTATCGCAGAGCGCTTGTACTGTCGCTGCTTTAACGTCGCCATTGACGATTTCACCGATGACGTTGCCTGTGATTTTATTGTTGATGATTTCGAGTAGGTTGGCACGTGTGTGTGTGAGATTAAGGCGCTTTTTGAGGGCTTCAGTGAAGAATGTAAAGCCACCAGAGACCAGCAAGGTTTGCAAGCCATTTTGATGAGCGGTTGCGATGAGCTTTTCGGCACCTGGATTGAGTTGTAGGCGTTCGGCTAATATCTGATCTAAGACATGTGCATCCACGCCCGCCAAAATTGCCAAACGTTGGCGCAAACTTTCATTGAAGTCAGTGATTTCACCTCGCATTGCCGCTTCCGTGATTTCAGAAACCTCAGCTTTTTTACCGCACATATCGGCGATCTCGTCAATGCATTCGATGTTGATCACGGTTGAGTCCATGTCCATCGCAAGTATTTTAAAATCAGCCCATTGAACTTCACGTCCTAAAAATGCGATGTCAATCGCGTTGTCAGCCGCGACTTGAGTCAGACGGTGCTCGGTGGCAGGATCAAAAACGGTGTTTTCGAGTATGACGCATTGCTGGTTGATGCGACGGACCTCACCGGCAAGTGGTGCGGTAATGGCGTGAATCAGTGTGTCGGTCAGTTGAGTGGGGTGCTGGAAAATAATTTTCATAAAGTATAAATATTAAAGTTAATTTTTAAACGCAGTTGTATGAGTATTTTGATAACGTCGCAATAACAACAAAGCCAACGGTAACAGCATAAGCAGTACCAAATAGCGAAAAATGCCCGCGTCATGTCTATCGCCAATCGTCGCAATACTTGGGTGCTCCGGATCATGCAGGACGCTTATCGACTCGCCTATTTGATCGTTTGCATGTCGGGTGTCATTCGAGGTTCCATTGACGCTGCCGGCAGGATGTTCTACATAATAAGTCACGCCACTCACGGTGTATTCAATCCACGCTTTAAAGCGCGTGCAATTTTTGCTGAACGAGCCTCCACCACAAGTTCGATCAAACTGACTATCGATTCGGGACACTTGACCTATGATGGTGACACCTGTTTGGGCTAAATGATTCATTTTCCAAAATGTCGCGATGGCAGCGAGTGCCATCATGATCGCGACAATAATGAATAAATATCGAAATAGGGAGGCTAATTGAAGTTTTTTTGTTGTCATTGAAAATTGAATTAAATCGAATGATTAGGAATCAGCTGTCAATTTTGATTTCTTGCAAAATCGTCGTTGCGATTTCTTCAATCGACTTATGCGTTGATGAGGCCCACGAAATACCATGACGTTTCATCAGTTTTTCAGCTTCATTGATTTCATAACGGCAGTTTTCTAAAGCGGCATACTTACTGCCGGCACGACGCTCGTTGCGAATTTCGGACAAGCGTTGTGGTTCAATCGACAAGCCAAAAAGTTTATGGCGGTAGCCATCCAAGCTGCTCGGCAATGCATTGCGTTCAAAATCTTCGGGGATCAGTGGGCAATTCGCCGCTTTAATGCCATGCTGCATGGCCAAGTAGAGACTGGTCGGTGTTTTACCGCAACGTGATACGCCGACTAAAATGACATCTGCTTCGTTAAGGTTTTTATTGGTCTGGCCATCGTCATGCATGAGCGAAAAATTAATCGCTTCAATTCGATTGCGATAAGCGACTGAATCAGCGTTGTGATGTAAGCGGTTGCTTGAGTGATTGGATGTGAGGCCTAACTCGGTTTCGAGTGGGGCGACAAAAATGGTAAATAAATCAACAAAGTAACCTTCAGAACAGTCGTGTACGACTTGGTTGATTTCAGGATTGACCAATGTAGTAAACACCATTGGACGCTCGCTTGAAGTCGCGGCAATGTCTTTGATCTTTTGTACGGCGAGGTGTGCTTTATCCAAAGAGTCAATGAATGGTATGCGGTGGTCTTTGATGTTGATATCAAATTGAGCAAGCAGCGAGTGCGCGAAATTTTCGGCGGTGATGCCTGTGCCATCGGAGACGATGATGATGTTTCGAGTGTTCATTGAGTGTCCTTTAGTTTGAGTTTTTGTGCGCTCTGATGAGTCGCTGTAACTCTTGAATACGTTTTTTGTATCGCGTCATGAGTTCTTGCTCGGGCTCCCACGCGTCGTCTTCGGTTTTGCCGTGCCCAGTGCTGGAAAGGTGTATAAGCTTGCCACCTTTGACAAAATAACTGATTTGCAGGCCCCGTATCGAGTCTGGCTAATATTCAGTGTATTGTGATTCCGAAGCATAAATGAGTGCACGATTCAGCAATGAATAGCTTTCTGAATAATGAGTGGAACCGATCAAGTAGCTAATTTCTATGCTTTGATAATCACTTCTTTGATGGTAAATCCATTGCTCTTTGAATGGTTGACCACTTGGCGTGTGTTTCAATACATCAAATGTCTTCGGTGGATGGCTTAAATCGTCGTTACGCTCTTTTTTGTCCAAAATGGCGCGGACCGTTTTTGGATAATCCGAATCAATAAATCGTGCGTCAACGGGCGTGTTGAGCAGCAAAATGGCCATAAATACAGATCTAAAAGCGACTTTTAACAACTTCATTCATCCTCGCAAAAATTGTGGGCATATTGTACTCAAAACCGCATAATTCAGGTGCGTTAAATGCTTTTAAACGGTAAAATGCGCAAGTTCATTACGAAGTCGTCATCAAGGATTGAGCGGTTAGGCGAGTGGATCATGTCCATTGACCTAACCTTTTAACTTTGGAGTATTTTATGAACCACAATGTATTGCCTTTTGAGCAATTGCGTAAAGAAGACGTTGACAGCGTCGGCGGCAAAAATTCGTCGCTGGGCGAAATGATTTCTCAGCTCGCCGGTGCGGGTGTTCGCGTACCGACGGGTTTTGCGACTACGGCGCAAGCGTTTCGTGATTTTTTGACGCACAATAATTTGACCGCACGCATTGCCGAGCGACTTGAGGGTTTGGACGTGGATAACGTCAAAAACCTGATCGCAGCGGGTGCAGATATTCGCGGTTGGGTTGTTGATGCACCGTTCCAAGCTGAGTTGGAAGCCGATATTCGTGCATCTTTTGCCGAGTTGACGAAAAATGACTCTCCTGACGCGTCGTTTGCGGTGCGCTCAAGCGCGACTGCCGAAGATTTGCCTGATGCGTCGTTCGCGGGTCAACAAGAGTCGTACCTGAATGTCGCGGGTATTGATGATGTGCTCGATAAAATCAAGCACGTTTTTGCGTCGCTCTACAACGACCGTGCGATTGCTTATCGCGTGCACAAAGGTTTTACCCATGCTGAAGTCGCTTTGTCGGCTGGTATTCAGCGCATGGTGCGTTCGGATGTGGGCGCGTCGGGTGTGATGTTCACACTCGATACCGAATCGGGCTTTGATCAAGTGGTGTTCATCACGTCGAGCTACGGTTTGGGCGAAACGGTCGTGCAAGGCGCGGTCAATCCGGACGAGTTTTATGTGTTTAAACCGACTTTGGCGCAAGGCAAGCAAGCCGTGATTCGCCGTTCGCTCGGTTCAAAATTGATTCAAATGCAATTCACGCAAGCCGGCGAAGAAGGTCGCGTTAAAACCGTCGACGTACCACTCGAATTGCGCAACCGTTATTCAATCACCGACGAAGACGTGACCTTACTCGCGCAATACGCGATGATCATTGAAAAACACTATGGTCGTCCGATGGACATTGAGTGGGGCAAAGACGGTAACGACGGCAAAATCTACATTTTGCAAGCACGTCCTGAAACAGTCAAAAGCCAATCCGCCGGTCAAGCCGAAATGCGTTATGCGCTCAAAGGCGATGCACCAATCATTACAACGGGTCGCGCGATCGGTCAAAAAATTGGCACCGGCGTGGTGCGCGTGATTATGGATCCATCGGAAATGGATCGTGTACAACCGGGCGATATTTTGGTCGCCGACATGACCGATCCGAATTGGGAACCGGTTATGAAACGCGCTTCGGCGATTGTCACCAATCGTGGCGGTCGTACGTGCCACGCGGCGATTATCGCGCGTGAGTTGGGCGTACCTGCGGTCGTTGGTTGCTCGGATGCAACTGATAAGCTCAAAGACGGCATGATGGTGACCGTGTCGTGCGCTGAAGGCGATGAAGGTAAAATCTACGACGGTATTCTGGAGATGGATGTGTCGGAAGTTCAGCGCGGCGCATTGCCTGAGATTCCGGTCAAAATCATGATGAACGTCGGTAATCCACAACTCGCGTTTAATTTCTGCCAATTGCCGAACAAAGGCGTCGGTTTGGCGCGCTTGGAGTTTGTCATCAACAACAACATCGGCGTGCATCCAAAAGCAATTTTGGAGTACCCAAATGTCGATGCCGATCTCAAACGAGCGGTCGAGTCGATTGCGCGCGGTCATGCGAATCCACGTTCGTTCTACGTCGATAAAGTGGTTGAAGGTGTAGCGACGATTGGCGCGGCGTTTTATCCCAAGCCGGTGATCGTTCGCTTGTCGGACTTTAAATCGAACGAATACAAAAAACTCATTGGTGGCAGTCGCTACGAACCCGATGAAGAAAATCCGATGCTCGGTTTCCGCGGCGCATCGCGTTACATTTCTGAGGACTTCGAAGAAGCCTTTGCGATGGAGTGCGAAGCGATGAAGCGCGTACGCGACGAAATGGGTTTGACCAATGTCGAAATCATGATTCCTTTTGTGCGTACTTTGGGTCAAGCCAAGGCGGTTGTGGATTTGTTGGCGGCCAAAGGTTTGAAACGCGGTGAAAATGGTTTGCGCCTGATCATGATGTGCGAAGTGCCATCGAACGCGATCTTGGCGGAAGAGTTTTTGGAGTATTTCGATGGTTTTTCAATCGGCTCAAACGACTTGACGCAATTGACGCTCGGTTTGGATCGTGATTCGGGCATGGAGTTACTTGCAAAAGACTTTGACGAGCGCGATCCTGCGGTCAAATTCATGCTCTCGCGTGCAATCTCGACGGCGTTGCGTTTGAATAAATACATCGGCATTTGCGGTCAAGGTCCTTCGGATCACCCTGATTTTGCCAAATGGTTGATGGGGCAAGGCATCGAGTCGATGTCGTTGAATCCAGATACGGTGATTGCAACATGGACTGAGTTGGCGAAATAAATGTTGTGACAAATCAAAACCCAGTTTAGAAACTGGGTTTTTTAACTTATTAATCTTCAAAAGATTTTAAAAAGTGACAATATCGATGAAAAGATGGGTGAATTAAACTACGAAAGGCAATTTTGAAGAAGATTCATAGTAACGGCTTGAATCGGAGGATTGAAGTTTAATCTTTTTCTTGGTCTGTGGTTAAGTTTGAATGCG
>JBIKPB010000077.1:0-7240 GCA_044357705.1 Formosimonas sp.
TCAGTGATGGAGTGGCTGGTTATAGCGACATCAAATTCGTCGATGAAGAGATTGAGCCTGCACCGCTTAAACAAAGCAATCGATAATACAAAAAATAGGAGCGATGTTCGCTCCTATTTTTTCTCTTAAACACCTCTTCGCCTATGTTTTGATAAACCCCCTCAAACACATAGGTTTTTAAAAAGGACACAAAAAAGCCACTTAATTACTTAAGCGGCTTTTTTATAAGAAGAATCAATACATTTTCTTAGGTAACATTTGACTGCGAATACGTTTGTAATGACGTTTGCAGGCAGCAGCGTGTTTACGTTTACGCTCTGTTGTTGGCTTTTCGTAGAATTCACGCGCGCGCAAATCAGTCAACAAACCAGTTTTTTCGATCGCGCGCTTGAAGCGACGCATAGCAACTTCAAACGGCTCGTTTTCTTTTACACGGATTAAAGGCATGTTTCTTACTCTTAAAAGTGTTCTCGCATTACGAAAGGCAAGAACGATAAATAATGGTGCGGCTGGCAGGAATCGAACCCACGACCCCTTGGTTCGTAGCCAAGTACTCTATCCAGCTGAGCTACAGCCGCGCAGAAACGAAACTATAGCAGAATTCAAAATCAATTGGCAAGTATTTTTTCAAAATATTTTTAAAACCGCAAAATAAACCCGAAACAAATGTGGGTTTTATGACAAATTCGTACCGAATCAAGTTAGAATAGCCGCTGATTTAAATATTGACATTTAATGGACGAAATCAATGATTACTGGAAGTTTAGTGGCCTTGGTCACACCCATGTTTGACAATGGCGACATCGACTTTGACGGTTATCGTGCCTTGATCGATTGGCACATCGAACAAGGTACCGATGCCATCGTTGCGGTGGGTACCAGCGGTGAGTCGCCTACCGTATCAGTTGAAGAACATTGTGAACTGATCAAAATAGCTGTAGCGCATGCAAAAGGACGGATTCCGATTATTGCGGGTGCTGGCGGCAATTCAACACGCGAAGCCATTGCGCTGTCTGAATACGCGCGCTCAGTCGGCGTGACAGCAACACTACAAGTTGTTCCTTACTACAACAAACCGACGCAAGAAGGCTTGTATCAGCATTTTAAAGCCATTGCCGAGCAAGTCGATTGTCCAATCATTTTATACAATGTACCTGGTCGAACGGTGGCAGACCTGTCAAATAACACGGTATTACGTTTGGCACAGATCAAAAACATCATCGGCATTAAAGATGCAACCGGTGATGTGGGTCGGGGGATTGCATTGATTAAAGATGCGCCAGCCGATTTTGCAGTTTATAGCGGTGACGATATGACTGCAGCCGCATTAATTTTAATGGGTGCAAAAGGCAATGTTTCGGTCACAGCAAATGTCGCACCTAAAATGATGCATGATTTATGTCAAGCGGCGTTGGAGGGTGATGTCGTTACCGTTCACAGCTTAAATGCAAAGCTGTGCGACTTGAACAAGCAGCTGTTTATTGAGGCCAATCCAATTCCTGTCAAATGGGCTTTGCATACACTAGGTAAGATCCCAGCAGGAACACGCCTTCCACTCACTCCGTTATCAATCAATGCGCAACCTAATGTTCGCTCAGCACTGAACACAGCAGGTTTGTTGTAAGACAACTTTTTTCACAAAGGGTTTAAATACATGTCAGTTAAAAAAATTACCATCGCCGCACTCACCGTGAGCTTCGTATTATCAGCGTGCAGTAGCATCTCAACCGGCGCAAAAATTGATTATAGAAGCCAAGTCAAAGGTTCTCCATTAGAAGTTCCACCTGGGCTTTCAGACTATGATAAAAACAAGCAATTCGATTTGAGCAGTGGTGTACGTGCCTCAACCGTTGCCAACAGTACTCCGACACAAACCGTTGTCGGTGATTTATTGATTAATGCCAAAGACATGCACATCGAAAAATCAGGTGATGCCTATTGGTTAGTGGTTAATCGCCCTGCAGAACAAGTTTGGCCGGTATTACAAGAGTTTTGGGAAGACAACGGCTTTACCGTTCGTACAAGCTCAGCCAAACTGGGTACACTCGAAACCGATTGGGCAGAAAATCGTGCCTTATTACCACAAGCCGGTTTACGTAAACTTCTGGGTAAAGCGTTGGATGGCGTTTATGAGACAGGCATGCGTGACATGTTCAAAACACGCATTGAACGCACCAATAATGGTACGGAAATTTACATCAGTCATCGCGGCATGGAAGAAGTTTATAACTCATCTTCTAAAGATACAACGGTTTGGCAACCTCGTATGACCGACCCACAACTCGAAGCAGAGTTTCTCCAACGACTGATGATGAAATTAGGCACCAACGAAAAAGATGCAAAAGTCGCCTTACAAAACAGCGTCAACAACAGTAAAGGTGCTGTAATTTCGGGGGATAAACTCATCGTATCCGATAATATGGACAACACATGGCGTCGCATTGGCCTGTCACTTGATCGTGCAGGTTTGTCGGTCGTCGATCGCAATTTCAGTTCACGTATTTATTATGTACAACCCAGCCCTGATGACCGTGGTTTGTTCCGTAAGTCATTTGGTAAACTCAACGAAACCTATCAAGTGAAGTTTAAAGAACGTTCAGCCAACCAAGTTGAGGTTTCTTTCAACGACAAGCAAGGTAATCCAGTGAGTGATTCGGCTTTGAATAAAGTCTTGAAAAATTTGCAAAAAGCATTGAAGTAAGCTGTTCGCCATGACCTTACGTTACGCCAGTTTGGGCAGCGGCAGTTCAGGCAATGCTTTGGTCATTGAGGCGCGTTGTGCGGATGAGACAACGCGCCTTTTACTTGACTGCGGTTTTAGTGTGCGCGAAACCGAAAAACGCTTGGCTCGCTTGAATTTGACCGGACATGATATTGATGCCATTCTGGTCACGCATGAGCACGATGATCACATCGGTGGCGTCGCACGTTTTGCCCGTAAATTTGGCACAGCACTTTATATGTCGCGTGGCACTTACCTCAGCGTACTCAATCACAACCACAGTTGTGAGCATCTTAACGTCAAGTTTTGTACCGATCACCGTGCGTTTGTCATCAAAAACATACGCGTCAACCCATACACGGTGCCACATGATGCACGTGAGCCGCTGCAATTCACCTTTCAGTGCAATGATGTTCACCTTGGCGTACTGACCGATGTTGGCCACATCACACCTACAGTCGTGCGGGCACTACAAGGTTGTCATGGTTTGGTGTTGGAATACAATTACGACGCACAAATGATGGCACAATCCAAATATCCACCCCCACTGAGACACCGTATCACTGGTGACTACGGGCATTTGGATAACACCATCGCACAGGAATTACTACTGCAATTGATTCACAGCGACTTACACCACGTACACGCCGCTCACGTCAGCCAAAACAACAATGACGCCACCAAAGTCGCGTCATTGCTCAATCAAGCCTTGGCTGCACATCAAATCCCCTATCACGTAGCTTGCCAAGACGAAGGATTCGACTGGTTCAGCGTTGAGGTGCGCGCAGCACTATCAGCATAAGCAAGGCGACCAACGCCAAAACGCCAGCATAATGCATCACTGCGCCACCCCACTGCCAATCGCTGTGCGTAAAATACTCAAATACCCCTGCCGATAACAATGGTCCCACAATCACAGTCAGACTTTCAACACCTGCAATCGCACCTTGTGCCGCACCCTGCTCATCATCATTGACCGCCTGAGAAACCATGCTGGAGGTCAATGGATGAACAAAATTAGATAATGCACCCACAACGCTTGCAACCAACAAGAGTGTAAAAGTAGTTGCCGAGCCCATCAGAAACATCTCAGCTGCCTGCGCCAACAAGCCCACCATCAACAAACGTCGATCACCAAGCCATCGAGCCATTGGATTCATCAACAGCCCCTGCGACAACGCGCCCAACAGCCCGACCAACATCAGCATTAAACCAATTTCTTTAATGCCCCAGCCCATTTGATATTGTAAAAATAAATTCCAGTTGGTAATCAACGCCTGAAACGCCAAACCCGAGAAAAACACCACAATTGCCAAACGCCAAACCTGCGGCTGATGGGGGAACCCTGTAAAAACCGCCAAGGGATTGGCCTGTGCCCAAGTTACTCGAGAGGAGCGAGTCTCAGCCGTTAAAGTTTCTGGCACGACAAAGTAACCGTATGCCAAATTCAAGAGACACAAGACCGCGGCAAAATAAAAGGGCAATCGCACATTGACCTCACCCAACAAACCACCCATAGCTGGCCCCAAAATAAAGCCCAGCGCCCACATCATACCGAGCTGTCCATAGCGTTTCGTGCGCTGCTCAACAGGTGTGATATCGGCAACATACGCCATCGCCACCACATAACTTTCACCACAAATTCCCGCAAAAGCACGTGCAATGAAAATCCATACAAGTGACGATGCACTGGCCAAAAAAAGATGATCGACAGCCAAACCAAGCATCGACAATAACAGTAAGGGTCGTCGGCCAAAATGATCCGACAATGCGCCCATCAAAGGCGCAAACAAAAAGCTGGTTAATCCATACAACGCCAGCAACCAACCATTGAGCATGATGATATTGTCAGCCGGTTGGCCTGTGATGTCTTGAATCAGCGGTTGAACCACTGGAATGATCATACCAATGCTCATCAAGTCGACAAACACCAGCACATAGATAAACCGCAATGCTGCGGCTTGATTAGATTTTTTAAATGTCATCAGATTTTCTCGAAAAAGATTAAAACCATCACGCATGAGCGTGACGACGTTGGGCTTCATTCACCCCAGCGTGATTAATCCTGTCCAAGTATCAAATCGATGGGTTGACATTTTTTATGATTGAAATATGAAAGAGTTTAAGCCGAAACATCGGCATGGGTCGACTCGATGAAATACGTCAAGGCATAATCCATCGTCGTCGCATGGATGCGCAGCCACGCCGACAACTCGGTCGCTAAGACATATGCAAAATCCGTCTCACCCGCTGCAACCCGTGTGCGCACCTGTTTCATAACGCCTAGCACTTGCTTGTGTTCACCGACATGGCAACCCGCAGCAGGAAAATTCAAACGCGCCATCCACGTTTCTTCGAGCTCAAAATGCTCGGTCGTGTGTGCAATGCATTCATCCAAAATCGGCAATAAACCCTCTACAGGCGTCACAGACAAGCGATTGAGGAGCTCGACAAACTCCTCATGGGTTTCATCCAAAACAGCATTGCCGAGCACCATTTCCTCATCCCAACTCATCATAACTTTCGTTCCTCATTCGAGCCAACCACAGCGCGCTTGAGTCGATCTCGCACCGCATCCCAACTTGTATCGACCGGTAAATTTTCTACCACAATGTACGTCGCATTCATCACGTCCAACTCACGCAAAGCATGATATAAACCTTGGGCAAAGCCTGTCGCCTCATTGGGCAAGCGAATATGATTTTTGAACGGTGTCACATCAAATTCAGAACTGAAGTACAAGCACACCGCACTGTCACGAGATACAGCCTCATCATTCGCCCACCTCAATGGCGTGCGCGGCGCATAATGCGCCAACAATGTACCGGAAACACGTGGCGCATCCGCTTGGCTCACTTGATTAGATTGCGGCATAACACCGGTCACGCGTACGACATCATCCGCCGTTACCGCACCCAAACGCAAAATCGCCGGAACACCACGAGTTAGATCGACAATCGTCGACTCGATACCGACATCCGAAACATCACCATCCAACACCCAAATCGCATCCTCAAACTCATCACGCACATGTGACGCACGGGTTGGACTGACGCGACCAAAATGATTGGCCGAAGGCGCGGCAATACCGACGGTATCGCTATTTTGTAAAATAGATAACTCATGTAAAACTGCTTGCGCCAAAGGATGTGCCGGGCAACGCAACGCAATCGTATCCTGCCCACCAGTCACGGTTGCATCAATATGAGAAGCCTTCGGCAACACCAACGTCAACGGTCCCGGCCAAAATGCAGCAATCAGTTGCTCAATCATCACATGAGTCACCTCAGACACACGCGTCGCATCAACCCATGCAAAAATATCCGCACCTGCAGCAATGTGCGTGATCAACGGATGAGTAATCGGGCGATTTTTGATTTCATAAATACGGCGAACCGCAGCTGGATTGCGCGCATCAGCCGCCAAACCATACACCGTTTCAGTCGGCAAGCCGATCACATCTCCGGTGCTTAATTTTTGTGCAGCGAGCTTGACAGCGACATCAGTCATGCACACCACCCGCCAAGCCCAAAATATGCATCGCACTTTCACAACGCAACACGGCTTTTTCCAAACGCTTGCCAACAAAATTAACATGACCCATTTTGCGTGCACTGCGTGGTTCGGCTTTACCATACAGATGAATGAAACTGTCGACATTATTCAACACACCAGCCCAATCGGGTGAACGCTCAACACGATTGGCATCAAACCAGACATCGCCCAAAATATTCAACATCACGGCCGGACTATGCTGATGCGTCGCCCCCAACGGCAGACCAACCAGCGCACGCACTTGCTGCTCAAACTGGCTGGTTAAGCAGGCATTCATGGTGTAGTGACCCGAATTGTGTGGGCGCGGCGCAACCTCATTGACCACCAAAGAATGATCATCCAAAATGAAAAATTCAACGCACAACACGCCGACATAACCCATCGCTTCCGCAATTTTCGCTGCTGCATTTTGCGCGCGCGCCGTCAAATCATCATCGGCAGATGGCGCAGGCACAGTGGATGTATGCAAAATCCCATCACGATGCACATTTTGTGCAAGCGCATAATGCACAACCGAGCCATCCCAAGCTCGCGCAAGCAAAGCGGATACTTCAAATTTCAAGGGTAAACGTTTTTCAAGCACACATTCAACCTGCTGCAATTGATGCCATGCCGCCGCTAAATCGTCTGCCGTTTTGACTGAAACTTGACCTTTTCCATCGTATCCCATGCGCGCAGTTTTGAGGATTGCTGGGAATAACTCGCTGCGCACTTGTACAGCATTCAACTCAGTTGTATCGCGAATCACTGCATACGGCGCAACTGCAACACCGCCCTGCTCAATAAACGTTTTTTCGATAATCCGATTTTGCGCAATCGCTACCGCATCACCCGATGGCGCGACTGGCAAACGCTCGCCAAGCCAACGCAGCACATCCGCCGGTACATTTTCAAACTCCGTCGTGACCGCTGCGCATTGCTCCGCCATATTTTGCAGCGCAGTCGCATCGTCATAAGCCGCAC
>JBIKPB010000078.1:0-7218 GCA_044357705.1 Formosimonas sp.
CACACCAACTTCGGCAATCATCATGCCGACCAATGATTGATTGTAGACTTTCTTCGACGTGCGCAGACACAATTTGCCTTTCCATTTTGGATTGGCCAAGTTTTCATAAGTAGACAGTTGTGATGGCTTCACGCGAGCAGTACTGTAAAAAATGGTGCGCGCACGCACAGACAAACCATACCATTGACCTTTTGGATCACGCAGATGCGCTGGAATGTTGCCATTCAAAACAGGAGAATTGATCGATTGCAAAATCCCCATATTGCTCGCTTGCCATAAGTTACCCGCATCGACAGTGATCAACACGTCTGCCGGCGTATTTGCGCCTTCTGCCTTGATGCGCTCCATTAAAGGGGCTTCCTTATCGGATACCAATTGAATATCTGTGCCGGTTTCTGCTTTATAAGCAGTAATCAAGGGTTTAATCAAATTCTCAGCACGTGCGCTGTAAACCGTTACCGTATCCGCCCAAACAGTTTGAGTGATTGTTGCCAATGTCGCAGCCAAAATTAGTTTTTTCATTTAATCGCCTTATAAAGTCAATGAAAGAAGCTCAATAATAACCAATAGTTAAATTAAAATCAATGAGAATCATTATCGTTGTTTATTAAATGTGAAAACAAGCTACTAAAATATAAAGGCCTTAAACCCTTTCATCGATTTTTACAACTTTATAGCCCTCAATAAGCGATTGATTATGGCGGAGACTTATGATTGGTTTGAGCCTATTTATTTTATGATAAGAATGCGCTTTTTATAAGATGTCTTAATTTTCCCTTAAGTAATCGATGCTTAAATATGCCTCACACAACAGGTGTTGTGTTAACTGAAAGGACATCATAATGAATCGTTATAACTTGTACTTGGCTGGCGTTGTATTTACTGTTGGATTAATGGGTTGCTCAGAAAAAGTAGCAAGTCAACCGACGGCACAAACAACTACCGCATCTATAAGCTCTACGGCACCAGTGGCGGCAGCTACATCCACAGCTCCTGTTGAAGTTTCTTATGCTAAGGATAAAAATGGTTGCTCCGCTTATCCGAAAGAGCAGTGGTTGAGTGAAGTGGATGCTAAAGCTAAAGTTTTGGCGATGGGCTATACCATCAAAGAATTTAAGGTCTCTGGTAACTGTTACGAAATTTATGGCAGAGATAAGTCGGGTAATAAAGTTGAAATTTACTTTGATGCTAAAACCATGGTTGTTGTCAAAATGGATGACTAGATATAGATAAACAATGCCCACGGATGATGTGGGCATTGTTTAGGTGGTTTAATCAGCAAATATGTAATTAGTAAAAATCAGTTCACAAATAAGGTGTGTAAAATGAAAATAAGTACGATTAAAGTATGGGATCCTCTGGTACGTTTAGTGCACTGGTCGATAGCGGGGATTGTGATTTTTAATTTACTGAATGAGGGGGGGCATTTTTTTCATCGTTATGCGGGTTATGCGGCACTCGGCTTATTGATAGTGCGTTTGATTTGGGGATTGATCGGTACGTATCATGCTCGTTTCTCGACCTGGTGGCCAAGTAAAGTAGCCTTGACTGCATATATTCAAGCAAAGAGAAATGGTTCTGCGCCCAAATATTTGAGTCATAATCCGATGGGAGCAATCATGATGTTGTTCTTGTGGGGTTTATTGTTATTTCAAGGTATCAGTGGTTTTTTGTTAGGAACTGACGCTTTTTTTGGTTCTGGATGGTTAGAAGAAATGCACGAAATTTCAGGCTATCTTTTTATCCCTGCAGTGCTCATCCACGTTTTAGCTGCGATTTATGAGAGTTGGCGCACCCGAGAAAACTTAATTGCATCCATGGTGCATGGTCGCAAAAGCGGTACACAGGATTAGCTTTTTATGCATTTATTATTGATTGAAGACGATGCTTTATTAGGTGAGGGTCTACTCGATGGCTTGAGTGAGGCTGGTTTTGTCGTGGACTGGGTGACCGATGGTGTGTTGGCGGATACCGCATTATCGATGCAGCATAGTTTTGATATTGCTGTGTTGGATTTGGGTTTGCCGCGCATGGATGGTGTGCAGGTTTTGCGTGCGTTGCGTGCGCGCAATGAGCAGATGCCTGTTTTGGTGTTGACTGCACGAGATGCCGTTGAGGAGCGGGTGCGGCTGCTGAATATGGGCGCGGATGATTATTTGATTAAACCTTTTGTTTTATCCGAGTTGGTGGCGCGTTTATATGTATTGCTGCGTCGTGTCAGTGGGCGATTCGGGCTATCGGTGCTGCATTGGCGCGATATTGAATTGCATCCGATGGCGAAAGTGGTGACCAAAAATCACGCGTCACTGGATTTAACCGCCTCTGAGTTTCAATTGTTGCATATTTTAATGGCAAATGCGCCATCGTATTTGTCGCGACAAACTTTAGAAGAGAAAATGCGCGGTTGGCAAGACGAAGTGCAAAGCAATAGTTTGGATGTACATTTATCAAACCTGCGCCGGAAAATCGGCAAAGACGCGATTGAAAATGTTCGTGGTTTGGGGTGGCGCATGGGGCAAGCATGAAAAAAACAGGCGCAACACACTCGTTAGCGGGACGACTGACATGGCTTATCGTGGTGACTTCGCTGTTGGTTTGGTTGGCTTATGCGGTGGTGATGACGTGGCGTGTGCAGCATGAGACGGAGCAAATTTTATTGCAACAGCAGCAGCTGATGACCGACAGCCTGTGGCAAAATTTAGACGATGATGAGGGCAAACACGAGTACGAAAAATCATCCGAGCGGCGCCAACATGATGATGAGAAACATGACGAAAATCATGAGCGCAAAGAAAAAAATATCGCATTACCCATCGCCAATAAGCAAGTGGTCTTTGCGGTTTACGATGTGCAGACAGGGCGCGTGATTCGCAGCAACACCGTTGTGCCGCTACCCATGCCGAGCAATGCGCAGATGCGCAGCCATACCTTGTTATGGCAGGGGGGGTCTTGGCGAGTGACGATGCGCGGCGATGATAAAATCGCATTGGTGATGGCAACGCCCGCTGATGTGTTTCGCACGGTGGCTAAAGAGTTGACGGAGCATGTGGCTTGGTTTGTACTCTTGGCCATGCTGATTTTAATTCCCCTGATTTACTTTGTGGTGCGCCGAACTTTACAGCCTGTTCGTGCGCTCAGCGAGCAAGTGGCTCAACTCAATCCGCACGACTTGCAACCCGTCCACAAGACCGATGTTGCCGAACTCATGCCGTTGCACGAGCGGCTCAATGATTTAATCAGTAAAGTCAATCAAGCCATGGCGCGCGAGCAACGCTTCACCGCAGATGCTGCGCATGAATTGCGCACGCCATTAGCTGGGCTGCGTTTGCAAATTGAACTGGCGCAAACCAGTGAACGGCCAGAGATTCGAGCCAAATCATTGCGCCGCGCTTTACAAGCGGTTGATCGTAACAGTCATTTGGTTGGGCAACTTTTGCAACTCGCGCGATTGGACGATGCACGCGCATTGAGCAAAACCCCTACGTCATTAGTACGATTGGCGCGTGACGTCGTCGAAGTTTTGGAAACTGACAAAAGTATTACATTGGATGTGGTGCATGATGCAGAGATCAATGTTTCGCCGGCATTAATTCAAACATTACTGCGTAACCTTATCGACAACGCGGTACGCTATGGCGGGCAGAAAATATCGGTGTGCATCGATACACCATATTGCACCATACAAGACAACGGTGCAGGCATGTCCGACGAAGTTCAGCAGCGGTTAGGTGAGCGATTTTATAGACCGGTCACACAACAAGCCGAAGGGGCAGGATTGGGCTACTCAATTGTGCAGCGCATTGCGCAATTGCATCAGCTTATACTGGTCTATGATTCTGTTCATCCAGACTCGATTTCTCAAAAGGGTTTTAAAGTACAGATTGATTTTACGGCTTGCTTAAATCAGCTGCCAAATGCCCACTCACAATGATGTGGCTGATGCGGTTTAAATCTGAAAATAGACCCGTATTGGCGTTCACATGAGTGAAAACAGATTTTTTTGATAAAAAAATTGCCAAGTTTCCCTGGCAATTTTGAATCCTATTAGATTCTAAGCTGCTAATAATGCTGCAATACATGATTCAAATGTATTGATAAATTTCTCAATATCGGCATCAGAAGTATCTGGGCAAACCAGAGTCATGTTGTGAAAAGGAGTAATCATCACACCACGATTGAGCAAATATAGATGAATGGCTTGCTCCAATTCAGCATCCATTGCTGCTTCGGCTTCTGTACCATTGCGTGGAGACTCGGTGCAAAATTGGAACTCACTACGTGCGCCCAATTGCGTTACATTCCAAGGTAAAGCGTATTTTTCGATGATTTCGCGCAAGCCATTGGACAACTTCGATTGCTGACCGATGATTTGATCAAATGCAGCAGGCGTTGCAACTTCAGTTAAATTAGTAGCGAGCAGCGACATGGTAATCATATTGCCCGAAAGGGTTGTGCCTATGCCGGAGTGGCCTGCGGGCGCAGCTTCTTTGGCATCGCGCATTTGTGCGGCCACTTTACTGCTCATCCCATAAACGGCACATGGTAAACCGCCGGCAATGGCTTTACCTGCAACAATCATATCAGGTAAAAAATCGCATAAGCCGGTGTAGCCGGCGTAACCCGCACTGATCGTGTGCGTTTCGTCAAATACAAGCAATGTACCCGTTGCGTCACACGCTTCGCGTAATTGAGAAAGAAATCCATCCGCAGGTAAAACCATGCCACAATTGGTCAATGCGGGTTCAGTCAAGACGCAGGCGAATTCTTTCGATGCGAGTTTGGCGCGCACGGCGCTGATATCGTTGAACTCAACCACGTCAGTGAATTGGGTTAAGTCATAGACTTGGCCAAGCAAGCTGGTACGGGTGACGCGCTCGCCACTGCTTGGATCAATATCGACAAAGACATCATCAATCGTACCGTGATAGCAACCATTAAACACCAGGATTTTTTTACGTTGGGTGATTGCCCGCGCCCAGCGCACGACGAAGCGATTGGCATCAGTTGCGGTGGTAGCGAGTTGCCAGTAGGGCAGACCAAAACGTTCGGTTAATGCTTGTCCTGCGACTGCCGCCGCTGCGGTAGGTAGCATGGCGGTGTAGCCGCGGGTAGATTCTTCAGCGAGCTTTGCAGCAACCGCGGCAGGGCTGTGGCCGAACATCGCACCCGTATCGCCGAGGCAAAAATCGGCGTAGGTGTGACCATCGACGCATGTAAAATGCGCGCCTTGAGCGCGCTCAACAAACAGCGGCACCGGTGTGCCCCAATCCGCCATCCAATGCAGCGGTACGCCAAAGAGATAATGTTGCTCTGTTTGTTCAGCGAGTTCTTGAGATTTTGGGCGAGCGGCAAGAAAGGCTGCTGCTTCGCGTTGCGCGAGTTGTTTGATGTTCTCGCGCGAAATCGTGGGTGTGGTCATATAAATACTCCTTTTAAGATCGTTGAAAATGATGGTATGGCTGAGACATTGAGCACAAACCGACGACACCATCGGTGTCAAACCGTTGAGAATGACGAGACATATTGTCCATGATAATGCGCGGCGATAAACGAGCCAGTTCGTTCACTGTGGTGCATCCACTTCTAAACACTACTTGTCCGCTGTAACACTGCGCCGCACAATATCAAAAATCGTCTGAAAAGTGCCAAATAATTTTTTGTTTTTTTGATGAACCTTTTAACGTTTAAACCGAAGAATTAGCTTTACCTTGTCGTATCTGATTGGAGTAACGATGACCTACGCTTACCACAGCCACAATACTTTTCTCGCCGTACCACACGATGCCAGCAACAAGCCATTTGCGATTGCCGGCATTCCCTATGACGGTGCAGTGACCAATCGTCCGGGGGCGCGCTTTGGTCCGGGTGCGATTCGCCAAGCCAGTCAAATGCTCTGTGATGGTACGCATCCCTATTTTGATGTCACGCCATTTGATCATCTCACAGATTATGGCGATTTGATGTTGCCCAATACCAGTATTGGCGGTATGCGTAGCAGTCTGGCCGAGCAAATTCCGGCTATGATTTCCCAACACCATATGTGTTGGTTGGGTGGTGACCATTCGGTCACATTGGGACTGTTGCGTGCATATCATGCACACTATCAAAAACCGCTCGCCGTACTGCATTTCGATGCGCATTGCGACACATGGGGTAGCCATTTTGATGAGCCATCGGGGCACGGTACTTGGGTCTATGAAGCGATTCAAGAGGGGCTGGTTGATGCCGAGAGTTTTGTACAAATTGGCATCCGCTCGGCTGGCATTCGTGAAGCACGTGACTATGTGCGCGATCAAGGCGGCGTGATTTATACGGCGCGCGACATGAGGGGGTTGGAAACCTTGGGCGCGTTGGATGATGTGCTCAAAACCATTCATCAACGCATGACTGCCAAAGGTTTGCCGGCGTATTTGACGGTGGATATTGACCATCTTGATCCTGCATTTGCCCCCGGTACGGGCACTCCCGAACCTGCTGGTTTGACGACCAATCAAACCTTCACCATTTTGGAGCAAACCGCTGATATCAATTGGGTAGGGATGGATTGTGTCGAAGTCGCACCCGCATACGATCATGCTGAGCTGACCAGCAATGCCGCGGCGCAAATTGTTTGGACGTATTTGTCAGGACAGGTTGCCAAGTTACAAGGTCAAAAATGATGAGCTCACGTGCCATATAAATAGCTCAAACTCAATAATTGATGCACATGATTAAGGTCCAGAGCTGCTTTGATCACCGAATCATGATTGAGATTGGGCTTTACACGCGCAGCTTCAGCTTCACGATTGTGCGGCAGCTGCGACCTCATCGACTGCACGATTAAAAACGACCTCATTCGCTTGTTAGGGCTTGGTAAATCCACTGAGTTTACGTACAAACTGCAATGCAGTATCATGAGTCTCGGCTTGCCTGGCGGGCGGCTCAACATTAAACAGCATTTTAATGTTGCGGCACATAGTCGCTCCTTTTTACACTTGATTGATTTGTACAATAATCTCACTTTTGGATGTAGTCTGTCATTGCATTTGGCTCTTTTTTACGAGTCATAAATAAGGTGTAATCCCAACTCATATTTTTTGAAAGTTTCTATGTACGCTCAAGATGCCCAACTCGCGCAAAATTCATATTACACTGCCACCGCACAGCCATTGCCAGAACAACCCAAATTACAAGGAAATGTTACCGCGGATGTTTGCGTTGTGGGCGCTGGATTGGCAG
>JBIKPB010000079.1:0-7187 GCA_044357705.1 Formosimonas sp.
ATAACGGCATTGCCGACCATGACCACTTTATTTTTAGCTTTTGGATCTTTTAAATTACGCGCGGTAATACCAGCAAATGACGTATCGTTTTTGTCATCGGCCGCCAAAGCCGCTTCAATCGCATACAACTCGCCCAACCAGTTGAGTGGTGCAGCGGCTTTTTGTGTGGCTTTCATCAGCAAATCGCCTGACTCAGCCGCCAAAACCGATAATTTAGCATGATGCTGTGTGGCATAGCGCAAACGCGTTGCCAGCAAGGGATGATCGGCGCGTAAATCACTACCCACTACCAAGCCCACATTCATCGTCGAAAATGCTGAAATGGGCATACCCAACCACGGAGTACCTTGCAAAGCTGCATTTAAACTGTCATCGGTTTGGCGTAAATTGGTGTCGATGTGATTGCTACCTAAACCATTCAATAACGCTTTGAGCAAATACAATTCTTCAACGGTCGCTGAAGGTGAGGCCAACACGCCCATGGCATCAGCGCCCTTTTGACCTTTAATCGCTTTGATGTTTTCAATCGCAAAAGCAAATGCTTCATCCCAAGACGCTTTTGACCATGTACCGTTTTTCTTGATCATCGGCTCGGTGACGCGATCCGCACCCGTCAAACCTTCGTACGCGAAACGGTCGCGATCGCTGATCCAGCAATCATTCACTTCGGTATTTTCGAGCGGCAAAACACGTTTGACTTCATTACCTTTAACTTGCACGATCAGGTTTGAACCCAACGAATCGTGCGGACTGACTGATTTGCGACGTGACAACTCCCAATTGCGTGCGCTGTAGCGATACGGCTTAGACGTAATCGCGCCGACTGGGCACAAGTCGATCATGTTACCGGACAATTCCGAATGCACTGAATTGCCGACAAAAGTCGTGATCTCAGCGTGTTCGCCACGACCCAACATACCCAACTCCATCACACCGGCGACTTCTTGACCAAAACGAACGCAACGCGTGCAGTGAATGCAGCGTGCCATTTCTTGCATCGAAATCAACGGGCCGACGTCTTTCGGATGCACCACGCGTTTTTCTTCTTTATAACGCGATGCGCCTTTACCGTAACCGACCGCCAAATCCTGCAACTGACATTCACCACCTTGATCGCAAATCGGGCAATCGAGCGGATGATTCAACAACAAAAACTCCATCACATCGGCCTGAGCCACTTCAGCTTTCGCAGAGGTCACTTGCGTACGTACCACCATGCCGGGCGTCACGGGCGTGGCGCAAGCAGGTAACGGTTTAGGTGCTTTTTCTACCTCAACCAAACACATACGGCATGAGGCCGCAATCGACAATTTTTTGTGATAGCAAAAATGCGGCACGTATTTATCGAGTTTTTTGACAGCGTCCATCACCATGCTGCCTTCGGGCATTTCAACCTTAATGCCGTCTACTTCCATTTCAACCATGATAGACCTCAATCAACGATAAGTCGGCACAACGCAAGATTTGTGCTCGATGTGATGGGCGAACTCATCACGGAAATTTTTAACAAACGAGCGCACCGGCATGGCCGCTGCATCGCCAAGTGCGCAAATTGTGCGCCCCATGATATTGCCCGCGACCGAATCCAATAAATCTAAATCCTCAGGGCGACCTTGACCATGCTCGATGCGATTGACCACACGCCACAACCAGCCAGTGCCTTCGCGGCACGGTGTACACTGGCCGCATGATTCTTCATAATAGAAATACGACAAACGTAACAAAGATTTGACCATGCAGCGCGTGTCGTTCATGACAATGATCGCGCCAGAACCCAACATCGAGCCTGCTTTGGAAATCGAGTCATAGTCCATGTCGGTGTCCATCATGACTTCGCCCCGCACTACGGGCGCAGACGAACCTCCAGGAATAACTGCTTTGATCGCACCACCACGCATACCACCTGCAAGCTCAAGTACTTTGGCAAATGGCGTGCCCATTGGCACTTCGTAGTTGCCGGGCAAATTCACATCGCCGCTGATCGAGAATATTTTAGAACCACCGTTATTCGGTTTACCGATATCGAGATAAGCTTGACCGCCCATTTGCAACAAAAACGGCACGGCTGCAAATGTTTCGGTATTGTTGATCGTGGTCGGCTTGCCATACAAGCCAAATGAAGCAGGGAAAGGTGGTTTGAAACGCGGCTGGCCTTTTTTGCCTTCGAGTGACTCTAACAATGAAGTTTCTTCGCCACAAATGTATGCACCATAACCATGATGCGCGAATAAGTCAAAATTAAAGCCAGAATCTTGAATGTTGTCACCGAGCAAATTAGCCGCACGTGCCTGCGCCAAGGCTTCTTCGAAAATATCGTAAACCTCAAAAATTTCGCCATGAATGTAGTTGTAACCTCGCGAGATACCCATTGTATATGCGGCAATCGCCATGCCTTCGATCAATGAGTGCGGGTTATAACGCAAAATATCACGGTCTTTAAATGTACCTGGCTCACCTTCGTCTGAGTTGCACACAAGGTATTTTTGCCCCGGATACATGCGTGGCATGAAACTCCACTTGAGGCCAGTCGGAAAACCTGCACCACCACGACCACGTAAAGCCGATAATTTGAGCTCGGACAAAATATCGTCGGCTGGCGTTTGCTCCGCCAAGATTTTTTTCAATACGGAATAACCACCGCGGGCGATGTAGTCATCCAAGCCCCAGTTAGTGCCGTTAAGACCCGCGAGAATCACGGGGTCAATGTGTCGGTCGTGCAAACAAGTCATTTAGCCAGCTCCTGCAACATCGCGTCGATTTTTTCGGTGCTCATAAAGCTGCACATTTTATGATTGTTGTGTAATAAAACCGGTGCATCACCACACGCCCCCATGCATTCACCTTCTTTGAGCGTGAATTGACCGTCTGCGGTGGTTTCGTTAAAGCCAATGCCCAATTTACTTTTGATGTAATCCGCCGCATCAACACTGCCTGACAAAGCACATGGTAAATTCGTACACACCGTAATTTTGTGCTTACCGACCGGCTTTAAATCATACATATTGTAAAAAGTTGCAACTTCTTGCACTGCAACCGGCGGCATATCCAAAATCTCGGCGACCGTCACCATTGTTTCGGGTGAAACCCAACCCAACTCGGTTTGCGCAATGCGCAACGCACCCATGACTGCAGATTGAGCTTGATCTGCTGGATACTTGGCGACTTCAATCGCGATTTTATCTAATGAGGCTTGAGATAACATAAAAGTTTATCCGTTAATTTGTTTGCTTAACCTTGAAATTAGGATTCTCGGTTTTGCTCAAATTTTGTTCGGGTTCCCCGAACAAAATTTCTATCTTTCGAAAAAAGTAGGTGTTTACCTTTTTCGAAATAACTTATCGATCAATTTCACCAAACACAATATCTTGTGTACCAATAATCGTCACCACGTCAGCCAACATATGACCACGGCTCATTTCATCCAGCGACTGTAAATGTGTGAAGCCAGGCGCACGGATTTTGAGACGATACGGTTTATTCGCACCGTCCGAAATCATGTAAATGCCAAACTCACCTTTTGGATGCTCCACTGCTGCATAAGCTTCCGATGGTGGAATATGCATGCCTTCAGAAAACAACTTGAAGTGGTGAATCAATGCTTCCATGTTGGTTTTCATATCTTCACGCGTTGGCGGCGCGACTTTGCGATCATCGGTAATGATTGGACCGGGATTTTTTTGCAACCATGCAATACACTGCTCCATGATTTTGCACGATTCGCGCATCTCGGCAATGCGTACCAAATAACGGTCGTATGAATCACCATTTTTACCGATTGGAATGTCAAACGCCATTTTTTCGTAGACTTCGTATGGCTGATTTTTACGCAAATCCCATGCAATGCCTGAACCGCGCAACATCGGACCGGTAAAGCCCCATGATTTGGCACGCTCTGGTGTGACAATACCGATATCGACCAAACGCTGTTTCCATATACGGTTATCAGTCAATAGCGTTTCGTATTCATCGACATAGGCAGGGAAGCGCTTGGTGAAGTCCTCAAGAAAGTCCAGCAAAGTGCCTTGACGATTCGAGTTAACACGATCAACAGATGATTGACTGCGCACTTTAGATTTGCGCAATTGCGGCATGCTGTCTGGCAAATCGCGCGCAACACCACCTGGACGGTAATACGCAGCATGCATGCGCGCGCCCGAAACCGCCTCATAGGCGTCAAACAAATCTTCACGATCACGGAATGCGTACAAAAACGGCGTCATCGCACCCACGTCAAGCGCGTGAGCGCCAATCCACATCAGGTGATTCAAAATACGGGTAATTTCATCAAACAATACGCGAATGTATTGCGCACGTTCGGGTACTTCAACGCCGAGCATTTTCTCGATCGTCATGACGTACGCGTGCTCGTTACTCATCATCGAGACGTAGTCCAAGCGATCCATATACGGCAATGCTTGAATGTAAGTCTTATGCTCAGCGAGTTTTTCGGTCGCACGATGAAGCAAGCCAATATGTGGGTCGGCACGTTGCACGACCTCACCATCGAGCTCCAACACCAGTCGCAAAACACCGTGCGCCGCAGGGTGTTGCGGACCGAAGTTGAGGGTATAATTTTTGATTTCTGCCATAATAATCTCGTATCAGTAAGCGCTTATTGAGCGCGACCGTATCCCTCTTCGCGAATGACACGCGGCGTGATTTCACGCGGGTCGATGGTTACAGGCTGATAAATCACACGATTTTGTTCAGGGTCATAGCGCATTTCGACATGACCGCTCACAGGGAAGTCTTTACGCAATGGATGGCCGATGAAGCCATAGTCCGTCAATAAACGACGCAAATCGTTATGACCTTCAAAAATAATGCCATACATATCAAACGCTTCGCGCTCGTACCAATCGGCAGCAGCCCAAACAGGCGTGACCGATTGCACCACAGGGAAATCGTCATCTGCGGCAAATACTTTGAGACGCAAACGTTGATTGTTGTCAATAGACAACAGATGCAAGACGACCGCAAAACGTGCACCCGTCCACGCACCATCACCATAATCAGAATAATCGACACCCGCCAAATCAACCATGATATCAAAACGTAATGACGGTGTGTCGTGCAACGTTTGGCAGGTTTTTAAATACTCATTGGCATTGACGGTCATGGTGACCTCACCAATTGCCTCAACAATATCCGCACCCGTAAATTGAGCATTCAATTGTTCAATTAATTTCACTTGCCATGTCATGCAGCACCTCGCACCACGATATTTTTAACGGTATCGGCAGATTTTTGTTTGCGGATGATTTTGTTTTGGAGTTGAATGATACCGTATATCAAGGCCTCGGCGGTTGGCGGACAACCCGGCACATAAATATCGACAGGTACGATGCGATCACATCCACGCACGACGGAGTATGAATAATGATAATAACCGCCACCATTGGCGCACGAACCCATTGAAATTACCCAACGCGGCTCGGCCATTTGATCGAACACTTTGCGTAAAGCTGGTGCCATTTTATTGCACAACGTTCCAGCAACCACCATCACATCCGATTGACGTGGACTTGGGCGAAATACAATACCAAAACGATCCAAATCATAACGTGCCGCACCTGCATGCATCATTTCAACTGCACAACACGCCAAACCAAACGTCATGGGCCAAAGCGAACCGGTACGCGTCCAGTTGATTAAATTTTCGGCTGTCGTGGTAATAAAGCCTTGCTTTTCGATGGTTTCACTCATCTTTTCAACCTTTGTGCCATGCTTGATGCACGACTTTGTTTTTTATGATTTTTAAACGAAAAAAACGCCGACCAAGTTACTCCCAGTCGAGCGCGCCTTTTTTCCAAATATAGATATAGCCCAGAACCAACTCGGCCAAAAACACCAGCATGATGCCGAGACCATAAAAACTCGTTCCACCAGCACTCAAATCATCCAAGGCAACGGCCCAAGGGATTAAAAAGGCAGCTTCAAGATCAAACAAGATAAACAGAATGGCAATCAAATAGTAACGCACGTCAAAACGCATGCGTGCATCTTCAAACGCTTCAAAGCCACATTCATAGGGAGACAATTTGGCCGCATCAGGCTTGCGCGGACCGAGAATAAAACCAATGGCAACAACCAACACGCCAAGGCCTGTTGCTGCCAATAAAAACAACAATACGGGAAGGTAATTATTTAATTCCATGGCGCCCATCCGATGATTATGGTGTTCATGCCCTCAATGACAATTTGGGCTTTTCTGATTTTATGTAAACTTTGCACACAACATCACTCAAAGTTTTACTGCTCAAAAAGCGAGTGTACGCTTTTTGCTGATTGGTGCCGACGGCGAGACTCGAACTCGCACAGCCAAAGGCCACTACCCCCTCAAGATAGCGTGTCTACCAATTTCACCACGTCGGCTTTAAAAATTTTTTAATTCAATTACTTAGGAATACCATCGGCTGGCGCTGCAGGAGTAGCCGGCGTTGTTACAGGCACCACTGGAGCGGCATTCTCCAAAACACTACCTGACCCTACGGAGCCACCTGTCGCCACAAAGGCTAATAAAATCGTGCACGTAATAAACAATGTAGCCAACCATGCTGTAGTACGACTCAAGAAATTAGCCGAACCTACGGCACCGAAGACACTGCCTGACGCACCACCACCGCCACCAAAAGACGCACCGGCATCCGCACCTTTGCCTTGTTGCAACAAGACTAGAATGATGATGCCAATTGCGGACAGCACTTCTAATATGACCAATAATGTTTTTAAAATTTCCACAACTTATCCTATGTATGCTTTTAACCGTCAAAGATCAAAAACACCAGCTTATTTCACTTGGCGATTCGCCAAAACAGTCGGATTATACGCACTTGCCGCATTGCGGTCAATCGAGAAACTTCGGTTTTATGCTTTGTTCAGACCTTTTTCGCTGAGAGTCATTCTCATATCTCGCGCTACGCCAATGCCTGCCTGAGAAGCATCATGGCGACAGTTGTAAAATAATTTTTCCAATGTGTGCACTTTGCTCCATGCGCTCATGTGCTGCACGAACATCCTCGATGTTATATACCATCACCATTCCCATTATCCTGCGGACTGGCTTCCAAGAGAGGTGGCCTCACAAAATTGAACAACCCTATAAGTGATAAAGTTTACTCAACAAGCCAGTAAAATGGCAGAAAAAGGAGTAACACAATGTCACGCCGTCAACGCCGCAATCACAG
>JBIKPB010000081.1:0-7023 GCA_044357705.1 Formosimonas sp.
GATCAAACGATTCAAATGTTTGGTGATTTGCTCCAAAACATCGTCCGAACCGGCCGTGACAATCGTCATGCGTGACAATGTAGCATCTTCAGTCGGTGCGACCGACAAGGTTTCGATGTTGTAACCACGCGCAGAAAACAAGCCCACCACGCGCGACAAAGCACCCGGCTCATTTTCGAGTAACACAGAAATAATGCGTCTCATCCTACTCTCCTCGGCTCAATGCTTGTTCAAGCGTTTGTACATCTGGGCGAAGCAACATTTCCGACATGCCTTTACCAGCTTGAACCATCGGGAATACGTTTTCGGTCTGATCGGTTTGGAAATCCATAAACACTAAACGGTCTTTCAACGCCAACGCCTCTTTCAAAGCGCCCTCAACATCAGAGGCTTTTTCGATGCGCATACCGACGTGACCAAACGCTTCAGCAAGCTTGACAAAATCAGGCAATGCGTCCATGTAAGAATGTGAATAACGCTTTTCGTAATCGAGTTCTTGCCATTGGCGAACCATACCAAGGTAACGATTATTGAGGCTCAAAATCTTGATCGGTAAGTCGTATTGCAAGCACGTTGAGAGTTCTTGAATACACATCTGAACTGAACCTTCACCCGTAATACAGCAAACATCTGCATCTGGATACAAAGTTTTAACACCCATCGCATACGGAATACCGACACCCATCGTGCCCAAACCGCCCGAATTGATCCAGCGACGTGGTTCGTTAAATGGATAGAATTGCGCCGCCCACATTTGGTGTTGACCGACGTCCGACGTAATATAGGCATCGCCTTTAGTCAAACGATGCAAAGTTTCGATCACGTATTGCGGCTTGACCAACTCGCTCGTGCGGTCGTATTGCAAGCCATCGACTTTTTTCCACTCGTCAATTTGCTTCCACCACTTGGCGATTTTGGTCGCGTCTGGACGTTCTTTGATTTCAGCCAATTGCAACAACATGTCTTTCAACACATCTTTTACATCACCGACAATCGGCACATCAGCTTTAACGCGTTTAGAGATCGACGATGGATCAACGTCCACATGAATGATTTTGCGGTGAACCGAGCCGAAATGCTTCGGATTACCAACCACACGGTCATCAAAACGCGCACCGATCGCGATGATGACGTCGGCGTTTTGCATTGCCATATTCGCTTCGTACATGCCGTGCATACCAGGCATACCGAGGAAGTTAGGACTGTCCGCACGCATACCACCCAACCCCATCAACGTATTGATGCACGGATAACCGAGCGTATCAACGAGCTGATTGAGCTCTGGCGCTGCATTAGCCAAAATCACGCCGCCACCGGTGTAAATCATCGGACGTTCAGCGTTAATCAGATATTGCAATGCTTTGCGGATTTGACCCGAATGGCCTTTGACCACAGGGTTGTATGAGCGCATTTCGATGGTTTCGGGATACTCAAATTTGCATTTGGCAATCGAAACGTCTTTGGGAATATCAATCAAAACAGGACCAGGACGGCCGGTTTTGGCGATATGAAATGCTTTTTTGATCGTGACCGCCAATTGGCGCACGTCTTTAACAAGGAAATTGTGCTTCACGCATGGACGTGTGATACCGACCGAGTCACACTCTTGGAATGCATCTTGACCGATCATACCTGAAGGTACTTGACCGGAGATAATGACCATCGGAATCGAATCCATATAAGCCGTCGCAATACCTGTGACCGCATTGGTCAAACCGGGGCCACTGGTGACTAAAGCCACGCCGACTTTATTCGACGAGCGCGAATAAGCATCCGCCGCATGTACCGCAGCCTGCTCGTGACGCACGAGAATATGCTCGATGCCGGTCTGTTGATACAGCGCATCGTAAATGTATAAAACCGAACCACCGGGATAACCAAAGATATGTTCTACGCCTTCAGCCTTAAGGCCTTCAAGGAGTATTTCTGAGCCTGTCAATTCATTTGACATATAAGTGTCCTTTCAAGGTCAAATAAAAGTCTTCGCCATGAGTCGTGTCGCTTCGATACGTGTCGTTAATCAAAATTAACCGTCCAAATATCAGCCGTCACACCACCCGAAAAGCCAAGGTTCTTTGAGATTGATTGGATGCAAACGCAGCAATTGTGTCACCGGCCTGCAAACAAGATGGATTTTAAACCGACGCAACGCGGATAGCGCAACGCAGCAAAACCATGAACCCTAAAGATTACTGGGGTTTTAGATATTGGTCAAGCGATTTTATGATTTCTGCATGCGAAACCGTTGTTTTTATAGTGTTTTTCGGTCTCAAACCTGTTGGCTAAATGATTACCAGCGAACTTACGGATTAAGCTCCTCATCCGTAACCTTACGATCTTTGTCGTCTTTGGCTTTTTTATCGTCTTTATCTTTGTCAGGAATCGCCAAATCCACCGCTGCTCCCGCAACTTTTGCCGTGGTCTTAACCGCAGTGGCCGCAACCGATACCGCAGCCCCCGCAACCGAAACCACCGCGCAAGCCGACACACTCAAGGAAGCCCACACCACCATGGCCAGTTTCAATACATTCATTTCATTATTCTCACTATTTTTGACTCACTCGACGCTCAAACCGCTCCGGGCCAAAACGATATGCCGCCTCTTCAAAACAATTGTTGCGATAAAAATGCTTGCCACGCATCAATTGCCACATGCCATTGAATACATACGCCAGCGGCATCAAAATGCCCCAACGCTCGGCTTGACGGACGTGTTCAAACTCATGCGCCCCACAAAAGCATAGTTTACGTGCATCACGTGCCACCACCACATGCCCCAAAGCCGCCGCCCACATCGAACCGAACGGGTGCTTTTGCAACCACACATCCAACCAACCGCCCCACGCACACAATGCGCGCGTATTACCGATTCGAAGCCACGCGACGGTTGGTCGACTCGGTAATGAAACAAGTACCACCAACAAACCAAAAACAGTAATCGGCAGTGCCCAAAGGTATTTTAAAATGCGTGGCATACGGTGCTAAAAATGGGTAAACAGTTGTGCGATAATAGCACCAAAATCATCAAGGTCAAAAAATGCTCGC
Organism: Formosimonas sp.; assembly: GCA_044357705.1. Taxonomy (GTDB): domain Bacteria; phylum Pseudomonadota; class Gammaproteobacteria; order Burkholderiales; family Burkholderiaceae; genus Hydromonas. The sequence goes on from JBIKPB010000081.1 coordinate 3,046, forward strand.
AAAAATCACCGGTACGCTCACTGAAAAAAACCCACCTCAAATCGTTATCGACACCGCCCACGGCCTGTCATACGAAATCGACGTGCCGATGAGCACTTATTACACTTTGCCCAATACCGGCGAAGCCACCACACTGTTTCTCCATCTCGCGATCCGTGAAGACGCACAGCAATTATTCGGCTTCGCCTCCGCCGCCGAACGCAGCAGTTTCAGAATGCTAATTAAAATCAGTGGTATCGGCGCACGCACTGCGTTGGGCATTTTGTCCGGCTTGTCATCCGACGACTTGCAGCAAGCCGTCATGAGCCAAGATATTTCACGCCTGACCAGCATTCCCGGCATCGGTAAAAAGACTGCCGAACGCTTGGTTTTAGAACTCAAAGACAAACTCAAAGGCACGAGTTTCAACTTCACGCTCGCCGCCTCCGAAAAACCCGACGCCCGCAACGACATCGCGCAGGCTTTGTCGGCATTGGGTTATGGTGACAAAGAAATTAACGGTGCGCTGAAAAATTTGCCTGCGGATTTGGGCGTGAGTGCGGGGATACGGCAGGCGTTGCAGTACCTTTCATCTTAAAACACCTCTTAAATTGGAGTAGTCATGCAATCAATCTACGCCAAAAAAGCGTATTTCATTAAATTAGGCGGTGGCGGTGAATGGGAACAACGTTGTATCACTGAGAATGTTTTACGTTTAGGTTACCACAGCGCCAATCACGATGAATGCACGCTCGGTCATTGGGAAATCGTCAAAATACAATACCAAGACCATTGCAACGAAGATGCAGGTGCACTCACGCGACACATCAACCAAGTCAAACAGTTTTACGAAGCCCCATCTGATGTGCTTTGGATTACGTTTATTGCAGACAGTTTGTATTGGTGTTTTTCTGAGCCAATTATCACACTCCATGAAGATGGCTCTAAAACACGTCCGGTCAAGGATAAATGGCAACATTGCAACATACACGGGGATGATTTACTCAAATCAAAACTAAGCGGCAAACTATTAGCTGTGCAAGGTTTTCGGGGCACCATTTGCTCTATCAAAGAACTGAGTTATTTACTACACAAAATCAATGGCACATCTGAACCTCATATTGAGAATGCTCAAGAGGCTCGCAATGGTTTGATTCAAGCGATACAACCCATTATTAAGAATCTGCACCCCGTCGATTTAGAAATTTTGACAGATTTGATATTTAGACAGGCTGGCTGGCAACGTTATGGCGTACTTGGCAAAACCGAAAAAGACATTGACCTTGATTTAACCTCACCGATCACGCGTGAGCGTATTGGGATTCAAATCAAGTCAAAATCATCTCTTTCAACTTATTTGACATATAAAAATAAGTTTAGCGACATGCACGGTTTTGCTCGATTTTATTTTGTCACCCACTCCTCAGACAAAGCACTAATCAGCGAAGTCAAAAACAATGAAGACAACGCATTTATTTTTTGGGGCATCGAAGAATTAGCCGAGCAATCAGTACGCAACGGTTTAGTTGACTGGTTGATTGACCGTGCATCCTAAGAATTTACCATTTTGGAGGTATTGCCTCCACAACGAATTAAGAGATTAAGCTCATGAGCACCATCGTCACCGACGACTTTTCCGCCTTTTCCCCCATTGACTCGCCCAATCGCGTCGTCGACGTTAAACCGCCGCGCGAAGAAGAGCAAATGGAGCGCGCGTTGCGCCCCAAATTACTGGATGAATACGTTGGGCAACAAAAAATCCGTGACCAGCTCGATATCTTTATCGGGGCGGCAAAGTCGCGTCGCGAGGCACTTGACCATACTTTATTGTTTGGCCCACCTGGTTTGGGCAAGACCACATTGGCGCACATCATCGCGCGCGAAATGGGCGTGAATCTCAAGCAAACCTCAGGTCCAGTACTGGAGCGCGCGGGTGATTTGGCGGCGTTGTTGACCAATCTTGAGGCGAACGATGTGTTGTTCATCGACGAGATTCATCGGCTCTCGCCTGTGGTCGAGGAGATTTTGTACCCTGCATTGGAAGATTACCAAATCGACATCATGATTGGTGAAGGCCCTGCGGCGCGCAGCGTGAAATTGGATTTACAGCCATTTACATTGGTCGGTGCGACGACGCGCGCGGGTATGTTGACCAATCCGCTGCGCGACCGTTTTGGCATTGTGGCGCGTTTGGAGTTTTATACGGTGGATGAATTAACCTACATCGTTAAACGTTCGGCACGCTTGCTTAAATGCGAAATGTCGGAAGACGGTGCGATTGAGATCGCTCGCCGCTCGCGCGGTACGCCACGGATCGCCAATCGCTTGTTGCGTCGCGTGCGCGATTATGCACAAGTCAAAGCAGATGGTCATATCACCAAGCCGGTCGCCGATGCGGCGCTTAAAATGCTCGATGTCGATCCGGTCGGTTTGGATGTGATGGATCGTAAATTATTGGAGGCGATTTTGTATCGATTTAACGGCGGTCCGGTCGGCTTGGACAATTTGGCCGCGTCGATCGGTGAAGCCAAAGACACAATCGAGGACATCATTGAGCCGTATTTGATTCAGCAAGGTTATCTGCAACGTACGCCTCGTGGTCGCATTGCCAGTGCAATGACTTACACGCATTTTGGCTTAACACCACCAACCAACAATAATTTAGAGTAAGCATTTAACTCAGGAGACCACCATGAAAGCCATTTGGAACAGCACCATAATTGCCGAAAGCAACGATACGGTAATTGTCGAAAACAACCATTATTTTCCAATATCGTCACTACGACGTGAGTACGTGATTGACAGTGATTATCATTCGACTTGTCCATGGAAAGGCTTGGCTTCATATTACTCGGTCGTCGTGGATGGACAAATCAATGAAAATGCCGCTTGGTATTATCCGCAACCAAAAGCTGGCGCAGAAGCGGTGACGAATCGCGTCGCATTTTGGAAAGGCGTGCAAATTGTCGAATGACCACGCGACAGCACTTCACCCATCAAAAAAGCAGCCAATCGGCTGCTTTTTTGTTTTCGCCCATTCATGATTGAACATGAAATTGATCATAGATCAGATAGGCCAAACCGAGACTTTGCAACAAATAAACCACCTGCGATACACCATGCAACAGGCCAAATCGGGCAATATCACCACTGATTTTGGCGCTCTCTATCATTGGCGTCAAACCAATGTACTGAACGATTACACTGAATAAAACCAACAACAAGACCCACAAGCCGGACTGATGTTGCAATGTTTTTGAAAAACGCACCCGATAGTCAAGCAAAATTACCATCGCAGCAAACAAACCGATCAAATTGACGGCATGAAATAAACGCCCTGCGATTTCACCTGCCTGTTCACGACCGTAAGCATGAAACAAAATTGGCGCAAAAATATAGCCTGTCGTCCAAGTCGCACCCGCCCACAATACCAAAGCAAAGGTAGCAATGATTTTGAGTACAGAATCGGAGCGGGCAGACATCAAAGATCTACCTTAAATATAAAGCACATCAATGATTTCGTATTCGCGCTTGCCGGATGGCGCTTGAACTTCGGCCACATCACCTGCAGATTTGCCAATCAGCGCACGGGCAATCGGCGAGCTGATTGAGATTTTGGATACTTTCAAGTCCGCCTCATCGTCACCGACGATTTGGTATTTAACCATGTTGCCGCTGTCCAAGTCCTCAAGTTCGACCGTTGAGCCAAATACCACGCGACCTTCGGCATCGAGTTCACTTGGATCAATGATTTGGCAGTTGGATAATTTGGATTCGAGCTCGATAATGCGTCCTTCAACGAAACCTTGTTTTTCTTTGGCCGCATCGTATTCCGCATTTTCCGACAAGTCGCCTTGCGCGCGCGCTTCGGCGATGGCGAGGATGACTTCTGGACGCTCTTTAGTTTTTAAATTATGCAATTCATCTTTGAGCATTTGCGCGCCGAGTTTGGTGATGGGAGTTGCCATAGCTTCGTTCTCTAATTAAGTTCGTGATTTA
>JBIKPB010000082.1:0-6948 GCA_044357705.1 Formosimonas sp.
CAAAGAAATTGCTACAATCGCATTCAAACTTAACCACAGACCAAGAAAAAGATTAAACTTCAATCCTCCGATTCAAGCCGTTACTATGAATCTTCTTCAAAATTGCCTTTCGTAGTTTAATTCACCAAGAACTATTGAATAGACATGCGTGAAAAAAGCCAAATGTTATTATCGTGACAGTAACCAAATAATGCTCGCAGCGAGTAGCACCGTAAGCAGACAGGAGGTGATTTGCCACTGTTGCTGGCTGCGCTGCAACTGAAGCTGTTGATTCGACAGTGTTTGAACTTGCTCTAATACTTGCGGCAACTGCACTGCCCCATGTAGTCGTGTTAACAGCTCTCGCGGTGCGGTGGGAATCATGCGCACAATCAATGGCCATTCGCGTTTGAGTGCTTTAAAGATACCTCGTGGACCGAGTGTATCTTTCATCCAGCGCTCTAGAAAGGGTTTGGCGGTTGACCATAAGTTCAACTGATCGTCCAGCAAACGTCCCATGCCTTCAATATTCAACAGTGTTTTTTGCAATAAAACCAACTGCGGTTGAACCGATATATTGAACTGGCGTGATACATCAAATAAACGGGTCAAGACCAAGCCTAAAGAAATTTCGCTGATCGGGCGTCCAAAATAGGGTTCGCAAGTCGCCCGCACCGCAGTTGTCAGGGCTTCAACCGGTGTATCTTTGGGTACCCAGCCGGAGTCAATATGCGCCACGGCAATCGCTTGATAATCACGATTAAAAAATGCTAAAAAATTCACGGCCAAATAGTGTCGATCTGTTTCGGACAAGCTACCGACGATGCCGCAATCGAGTGCAATGTAATGACCGAATGATTGACCTTGTGTGCCGATATAAATATTGCCCGGATGCATATCCGCATGAAAAAAGCCGTCGCGAAATACCTGAGTGAAAAAAATCTCCACCCCGTCGCGTGCCAGACGCTTCCGATCAATATTGTGCTCAGCTAAGATGTTTAAGCGCGAAACCGGTACACCGACCATCCACTCCTGCACCATGACACGCTCGGCACAATAATCCCAACACACTTCGGGTACAAACATCGTGTTGTTGCCCGTAAAGTTATGCCGCAACACGCTGGTGTTGGCCGCTTCACATTGCAAATCCAGCTCTTGCTTGAGGTGCTGCTCAATCTGCGCCACAACCTCAACCGGACGTAAGCGCTCACCATCCGTATGCCAGCGTTTGAATCGTTTCGCAACATAGTACATGCATGCAATATCAGTTTCGATGACCCCATCAATGTCTGGGCGCAATACTTTAACTGCCACATCACGACCAGCCCAAGTACCGTGCGCGATCGTCGCACGATGTACTTGCGCAACCGATGCGGTTGCGACCGGTGTGTCGTCAAATGTGCTGAAAACATCGGTCACGCGTGCGTCGAGTTGTGCCTCGATCACGCTGCGAATGGTATCGGTATCGACCGGGCTGATGTTGTCTTGCAGTTGCGAGAGTTCAATAATGTATTCGGCAGGAAGTAAGTCGGGGCGTGTCGACAAGATTTGTCCGAGCTTGATGAAAATCGGGCCAAGTTGTTCCAACGCATTGCGCAAATGTGCGGCGTCTTCGGTGTGGTTGGATTCCGCTAAGGCATGTGGCATCAAGCGACGGGCAGTGCGCAACATGAGTGAATTTGATGGTAATAAAGCAACAATCAAGTGCAGCACACGATGACGGCGCAAAATGCGCGTGATGTAGAGCAAGCGTTTTAAGATGCGACCGGTCATGAACGCGCCTTCAGATTTGCCACGCGCTGCTCTAGACGATCCAGCGCATATTTCATGTTTTGTGCCTCTTGCGCAAATTCATCCAAGTGCGCATGGCGCACCCAAACGGGTGTTTCATCGAGCATAACGTATTGGGCTTGTTGCGTCAGGCTGCGAGTGGCCTTTTTGAGTTGACTGATAAGCTGACCGACACCTTGCGCGATGAGTTGTGTCGGCACATCACCGATCAAACGCGATAAATCTTCCCATACATCAGGGCGCAATTGCTGCGCCAAACGGTTGACCCATTCGGCCAAACCTGCATCGCCAGAAATCCGCACATGACGCATCACACGTGCCATGTCGAATGGTAGTTCGGCCACTGCAGCATAAACCGTCGGTGCGATTGTTAGCGTGACATTCGCGTCCGTTGTGGGCGCGATGGCCGTCAAAACACTCACTTCATCAACCCGCCAAGCCAGCTGCATGGCGCGTCCTAATACAGTGGCATGAACTTGAATCGTTTGTCCTGCGTGCGATGCAGCGCTCGGCTTGACCCATGCTTCGTTTGCGGCCATACGGCGCACCGCCAGTGCGACGGTCTGGGCGATTTTTTCTTCGATCAACGCAAAGGATAAGAGAGGAGTATTCAATGAAGTATCTTTTGTTGGCAGTGGTTTTTGTTTGTAACGGGTTTTGTCTAAATTTTGTACGGGTTCTCCGCTCAAAATTTCGATTACTCGTTCAAGTAGGGTTTTACTTTTATCGAAATGGTTATAGCTTGACGCCCTCATGTAGAGCAACCACGCCTGCACTCATGTTGTGGTATTTGACGAAATCAAAGCCGGCATCGATCAACATGGTTTTGAGTGTTTCTTGATCGGGGTGCATGCGGATCGACTCGGCTAAATATTGATAGCTGGCCGAATCATTGGCGATCCACTGTCCCATTTTTGGCAATAAATTAAACGAATAAAAGTCGTAGGCTTTTTGCAAAGGTGCGGCCACTTTAGAAAACTCAAGCACAAACACACGTCCGCCCGGACGCAAAACGCGTTGCATTTCTTTGAGCGCTGCATCTTTGTGCGTCATGTTGCGTAAACCAAAAGCAACTGTCACCACGTCGAAATAATTGTCGGGAAAAGGTAAATGCTCGGCATTCGCCAGTGCAATTGGCGTGACCAAGCCTTTGTCAATCAAGCGATCACGACCGACGCGCAGCATCGATTCGTTGATGTCGGTCGCCCAAACCTGACCCGATGCGCCAACTTTTTTGGCGAATGCGATTGCCAAATCAGCTGTGCCACTTGCGAGATCCAAGATTTTCATGCCGGGGCGCGGTGCAATGCGATTGATTGTAAAGAGTTTCCACACACGGTGCAAACCGGCGCTCATGACGTCGTTCATGATGTCGTATTTTTGTGCGACCGAATGAAACACTTCGGCAACCTTGGCTTCTTTTTCATGCTCTGCGACAGTATTGAAACCAAAATGTGTGGTTGAGTCCGTTTTGTTTGTGTCGATTTGGTTTTGAGCGTCAGTCATGGCGATCCGCTTTCTCTAAAGGCATTTTTCGGTGATAATGAGCGCCATTTTAAAGGATTTTGGCTGCTACAGGCTTGCAAATTGGAAAACAGATGAATCACGCGAATTATATTTTGACCTTATCTTGCCCCGACCAAATGGGCATTGTCCATACGGTTTCGGGCTTTTTGTTTGAGCGCGGCGGTAATATTATTGATTCGGCGCAGTTTGATGATACCGAGTCCAACCGTTTTTTCATGCGTGTGCATTTTCAGGAGCATCGCCCTGAAGTCGATTTAGAAACGTTGCGTACGGAATTCAAACCGATTGCCGAAAAGTTCAATATGGATTGGCAAATGTTTGACGGTCACGTCAAACCACGTCTGATGATTATGGTATCGAAAATCGGCCATTGTCTGAATGATTTATTGTTCCGCCATCAGTCGGGTAATTTGCCGGTGGAAATTGCAGCGATTGTCTCCAATCATCCGAATTTTGCACCGCTGGCCGACTCTTATCGTGTTCCGTTTCATCATTTTCCATTGTTGGGTGCAAGCGATGCGCAAAAAGATGAGCAAGAGGCACAGGTATTACGCATCGTTAATGACGAAAAAGTTGATTTCGTCGTGTTGGCGCGCTACATGCAGATTTTGTCGAATCAGATGTGTCGGCAATTGAGCGGTCGTGCGATCAATATTCATCATTCATTTTTACCGAGTTTTAAAGGTGCCAAGCCTTATCATCAGGCGTTCGACAAAGGTGTCAAGCTGATTGGTGCTACGGCGCATTTTGTCACCGCTGATTTGGATGAGGGGCCGATTATTGAGCAAGACATTGCTCGGGTCGATCACGCGATGAATGCGCATGAGTTGACCGCGATGGGCCGAGATGTCGAGTGTGTAACGCTTGCTCGCGCGGTTAAGTGGCATGCGGAGCATCGGGTATTATTGAATGGTAAAAAGACCGTGGTATTTAAGTAATGTGTTAATTACCCAAAGATCTTCCACCAAGTAAAATTGGCCGTCTATAACTGTATATTTTAGTTGTTCACCCAATTGAACGTCACTTTTATAAGCCGTCGCCGTAAAGTCATTGCTCTATAATATACCGATGAGCAGGATGCTGATTATACGCAGGGGTTGTGTCATCATGATTTTGAGTCTTGGTCAAACACACTGGTTGACATATAGCGGTCACCGCGATCACAGACGATAAACACAATGGTCGCATTTTCAATGGTTTTCGCGATTTCCAAAGCGACCCATAACGCTCCCCCGGATGAGATACCAGCGAAAATTCCTTCTTCCATCGCCATGCGTCGCGCCATATCTTCGGCGGAAGATTGTTCGACTAAAGCTTCGGCATCCACACGTGCGGCTTCATAAATTTTAGGCAAATACGCTTCTTGCCATTTACGAATACCGGGAATGCTCGAGCCTTCGGCTGGTTGAGCGCCGATAATTTGAATCGCGGGATTTTGTTGCTTCAGATAGGTCGAGACGCCGGTAATCGTGCCGGTTGTGCCCATTGCGCTGACAAAGTGGGTGACTTCGCCGTGTGTGTCGCGCCAAATTTCGGGGCCGGTGGTGCGAATGTGTGCAAGTGGATTGTCTTTGTTCGCGAACTGATCCAGTACGCGACCTTTACCCTCCAGCTGCATTTGCAACGCCAAATCACGCGCGTACTCCATGCCGCCTTGGTCAGCATTGGTCAAAATTAATTCTGCGCCATACACCTGCATCGCCAAACGTCGTTCGACCGATAAATTGTCCGGCATGATCAAAATCATTTGATAACCGCGCATCGCTGCGACCATTGCCAAAGCAATGCCTGTATTGCCGCTGGTTGCCTCAATGAGTGTGTCACCCGGTTTGATGTCGCCGCGCTTCTCGGCCTCGATAATCATTGAATAGGCAGGGCGATCTTTGACCGACCCCGCTGGATTATTGCCTTCGAGTTTAGCCAGCAGTACATTGTTGCGCGGTAACAGAATCTCGGCCCCAATCCTTTGAATGCGCACGAGTGGCGTGTTACCGATAAAGGCGTCAATGGTTGGGTAGGTGCGCATTTTGAAAACCTTATTTGATTGCAGTGTCGGGTCGTTTGGCAATAGTCACCGTGAGACTCATGTTTTGCCCGTTACGTAATAATTTAAGATTGGCGGTCGTGCTGGGCTTGAGTTTGGCAATTTCGGCGAGCATGCTGCGCGTGTCTTTAATCGGTGTATCGTTGACTTGCGTCAATATGTCGCCGACTTGTACGCCCGCCTGACCCGCGGGGCCATCTCCGCGCACGTTGGCAATGATTACGCCGTCGATGCTGGGTAGGTTGAAGGTGCGAGCCATCTCAGGAGTGACGTTTTGACTGGAAACGCCGATGTAGCCACGGCTGAATTCGCCCGTTTTGATAATCGACTCGGCAACTTCTTGCATGGTCGATACGGGAATGGCGAAGCCAACGCCGACATTGCCTTCATTTTGACCGCTTGGGTCGGTGAGAATGGCGGTATTGATGCCGACTAAATGACCGTTAGAGTCCACTAATGCACCGCCCGAATTACCTCGATTGATCGCAGCATCGGTTTGAATGAAGTTCTCGAAGGTGTTGATGCCCAGTTGGTCGCGGTGCAATGCCGACACAATACCCATTGTTACACTTTGACCCACGCCAAAAGGATTGCCGATGGCGAGGACGACATCACCGACTTTTAACTCATCATCATGACCGAGTGTGATATGTGGCAACTGACCTCCGTTGATCTTGAGCACGGCAATATCAGATTCGGGGTCGGTGCCGACCAGTGTTGCCGGTACGCGCTGCCCATCGCTTAATGCCACTTCGATCTGGTCGGCATTTTGAATGACGTGATAGTTGGTCACGATATAACCTTGTGGGTCAATGATCACACCTGAACCGAAGCCATTTTGTTCTTGAGGTTGCTGGTTTTGGTTGAAGAGTTGGTTGAGTGCCGGGTCGTTATAGGGTGATTTGGACAGTGTGCGTGACGTGTCAATTTTAACCACAGAAGGCAGGGCAGAAGCCACGGCATCGTGATACGATAAGCCCGCGACATTGCGAGGTGCCTGACTGGGCTTCAACGTGGCATTGGCATCAAGTGCCGGTGTCGCGCGTTCGTGGCTGACCCATTTTGCAAATGATGCGGGCAGCCATTGCGGTTTGAGCGTCCACAACACAAACGTCGCTAGCACCACGATTGTGACCACTTGAGTTAAACCTAACCAGAAACGTTTTAACATGAACCTCACCCATTTATTATCAGAATTAGAGGCGCTGCTTGCAGCCTCGACTTTTAAAGATTACTGCCCGAATGGCTTACAAATACAGGGCTGCAATAGTATAACCAAAATTGCCACCGCTGTCACAGCGAGCCGCGTGATCGTCGAGGCGGCAGCCGATTGGGGTGCACATGTGTTGTTGGTGCACCACGGTTATTTCTGGAAAGGTGAGGATGCGCCGATTGTAGGCATGAAACATGGCCGGATTGCCGCACTCATCCGAAATGACATCAACCTGATTGCTTACCATTTACCGCTTGATGCCCATCCGACCTTGGGTAATAATGCACAGCTTGGTGCGCGCTTGGGTTTCACTGCAGAGGGACAATTGCCCATGCAAGATCTGGTTTGGCAAGGCAGTAGCGATTGTCAAACTTTGGGCGGGTTGGCGTTGAAA